>NZ_FITM01000124.1 GCF_900047545.1 Candidatus Synechococcus spongiarum | reverse complement strand
TCCAGGTGGGGGAAGAGTTGCGGCGGCTGGGTTACGGGGCGGGGCTCAAGGTGCTGGTGGTGAGCAATCCCGTCATCTTTCACCATTACGGACCCCACGTCATGGAGGCCTTGCGGACCGCCGGCTTCAGCGCCAGTTCCCTGGTGGTGGAGGCGGGGGAAACCCATAAAACCCCTGCCACCGTGGCCCGGATTTACGATGCCTGCTGGCGTGAACGCCTGGAGCGGGGCTCCCTGATCCTGGCCCTTGGCGGTGGCGTCGTGGGAGACATGGCGGGATTTGCCGCCGCCACTTGGTTGCGGGGCATCGCCGTGGTGCAAGTGCCCACCACCCTGTTGGCCATGGTGGATGCCGCCATCGGCGGCAAAGCCGGCGTGAATCATCCGGGCGGCAAAAATCTCGTCGGCGCCTTCCACCAACCCCGGCTGGTGTTGGTGGATCCGCAGGTCTTATCCACCCTGCCGGAGCGGGAGTTTCAAGCGGGCATGGCGGAGGTGGTCAAATACGGGGTCATTGGCGACGTGGACCTGTTCACCAGGCTGGAGCAAGCCCAGGATCTCAGCTCCGCCACTGGGGTGGGACCCACCCTGCTCATTGAGGTGCTCTGCCGCTCCGCTGCCGCCAAAGCCGCCGTGGTGGCGGCCGATGAGCACGAAAGCGGCCGCCGGGCCATTCTCAACTACGGCCACACCCTGGGCCACGCCCTGGAAACCCTGACGGGATACAACACCTATCTCCACGGGGAGGCGGTGGCGCTGGGGATGCAAGCCATGGGCTGGATCGCCAGCCGGGAAGGCCATTGGCAGGAGGCGGAGCACCAACGCCAGGCCAGGGTGCTAGCCAAAGCCGGTCTCCCCCTCCGCTGGCCCCCCCTGGACGCGGACACCGTGGTGGCTTGCCTGGGCAGCGATAAAAAAGTGTGCCATGGTCGGGTGCGCTTCGTGGTGCCCCGCGCCCTGGGTCACGTGGAGATTCGTGATGACATCAGCGCCAAGCGAGTGGGGCAGGCACTGAGGGCATTGCAGGAGTGAAGCCCATGCGCATCGATCAGCTCACCGTCCTGAACTTCAGGAGATTCGAGGAGAACACCTTCGAGCTTCATCCCCGATTCACGCTGCTGGTGGGGGACAACGGCGCAGGCAAGACGGCGCTTCTGGAGGCGCTTCGGGTGGGTGTGGGGGCGTATTTGCTGGGGATCGACAATTCACCCGTACCCGCACCCTCTATCAGGCGGGACTGCGTGCGGCTGGAGACCAGGCAAGGCGGAGAGTTCTCCACCTTTGAACGGGTTATTCCGTGCGTAGTCCGTTGCGAGGGGCGGGTGCATGGCCAGGATCTGCGCTGGTCTCGGAAGTTGACTTCGGTCCGTGGACGCACCAATCGCGTTGGCACACGGGCACTTGAGCAGTGCGTTAAAAGGCATGCTCAGGAAGACAAGAAGGCAATGAAAGACGAGCAGGTGGTGAACTTGCCCCTGGTTGCCTTCTACGGCACCGGGCGTCTCTGGATCGAACCGCGGACAACCAAGCGCGTGCGCTCTGCGGTGCGTCAGCCACTGGGCAAGGCGTCCCGGTTTGAAGCCTATCGGGGCTGCCTGGAACCGACGGTGTCATCGGAATGGCTGCGCAGGTGGATCAAGAAGATGGAGTTGATCGCACACCAGAACCAGCAGCCGCTCCAGAGCCTTGATGCGGTCTATGGGGCCGTTGTGGGCTGTGTCGAGGGTGTGGAGAAGGCGGAGTACGACTTCGACATGGACGACATCGTGCTGGACTTCAAGAACGGGGAGCGTTTTCCGTTTGATTTGCTGAGCGACGGGCAAAGAACCATGATGGCCCTTGCCGCCGATGTGGCATGGCGTTGTGTTCAACTGAACCCCCACCTGGCGGGGCAAGCGCTGAGGGAAACCGAAGGCGTGGTGCTGATTGATGAACTGGACCTCCACCTGCACCCCAACTGGCAGGGTGTAATCGTGCGCAACCTCCTCTCCTTCTTCTCAAAATTGCAGTTTGTCGCAACAACCCATTCGCCGTTCATCGTTCAATCACTGGACGGGCAAGGCTTGATCAATCTCAGCGACGACAACTTTCTCCAAGAGCGAAAAGAACCCTACAGCATCGAAGACGTGGCCGAGGAGACCATGGGCGTGAAAGCGCCCCAGCGCAGCAAGCGGTTTCTGGAGATGGAAACTGCGGCGCGGCGCTACTACGAACTCCTCGATCAGTGCAAAGACGACCAGCATCCCGATGTAGAGCAGGCAAAGAAGGAATTGGATCGCATCGAGGCCGACTTCTCTGATAATCCAGCCTATGCCGCCTTCTTGAAGCTGGATCATTACGCGGCGGGGTAAGACAATGCGATCAGTCCAGCGCGGCGAGTGGCCCACCGGAAACAACGGCAGCCGGATCTCCTTTCAGCCATACCAGAAAGCAAAAGATCATCTCATCGAAAGAATTGGTGAGTATTGCAGCTACTGTGAGCGCTGTGGAGATCTCGCTGTGGAGCACGTGATTCCAAAATCGAAGGCAGAGAATCTTGAAACCGAGTGGTCCAATCTCCTGCTTGGGTGCGTCAACTGCAATAGCCGCAAGTCCAACAAAAACAATTCCCGTGACGGGTACCTCTGGCCGGATTGCGATGATACGTTCAACGCTTTCGTGTATCACGAGAGTGGACGGGTGTCCGTGAACGAGGGACTAGCGGGGGACGAGCATCACAAGGCGTCGGCGTTGTTTGATCTTGTGGGGCTGGGGGCGGAGGGAACGTCTATGGACAAGCGTCAGCGTAAGAGACGCGAGGCGTGGAATACTGCGGCCAAGTATCGAGATTCGATCCATGATGACAATTCAGCTGACAAATCAAGAGAGATTGAGATAAGGGAGCTTGCGATCAAGAATGCCCTGGGGATCGGATTCTTCAGCGTCTGGATGACTGTTTTCCACGACGATGAGGATATGCGCCAACGATTGACGGAGGCATTTGCGGGAACCCGCACGGGATGATGACCAAAAACGCTTGCAGTCTTTGAACCAAGGTAAGAGGAGTGGCCTGGGGTGACCCCCCCCTATCCAAAATCGTAGATCCTTTACAGCGGAGCCAACTCCTGCGCTGTGGAGAGCCGGCCGTCCTCCATTTGCAGCAAGCGGTCGGCTACGTCCAGGATGCGCGGGTCGTGGGTCACCATTAGCACGGCACAATGGTGCTGGGTGGCCATCCGCTTCAACAACTCCACCACCTCCCGTCCCGTGCGGCGATCCAGGGCGGCGGTGGGTTCATCCGCCAGCAGCACCTTGGGATTCCCCGCCAGGGCACGGGCAATGGCCACCCGCTGACATTGTCCCCCCGACAAGGCAGAGGGGTGCTTACCGTGGTGGTCCTCCAGGCCGATTTCCGACAAGAGATCAATGGCGTGTTGGCGCCGCTGGTCGAAGCTCAAGCCGGGCACAAGATCCGCTGCCATTTGTACGTTCTGGGTGGCGGTGAGGCAGCGCAACAGGTTATGGCTTTGGAAAATGATCCCCATCTGACGCCGTACTCGCCGCTGCACGGACTTGCGGGCCTTGAGCAACTGTTCCCCCAGCACCTCCAGGGAGCCGTCCTGCACCGTGCGCAGGGCGCCGATGAGGGTGAGCAGGGTGGTCTTCCCACAGCCGGAAGGACCACTGAGCAACACCATCTCGCCCGGATTCAGGGTGAGGTGAAGGTTATGGAGTACTTGACGGCGCTGGTCGCCACGGCCAAACCAATGGTTCAGCTCGGCAATGCGCACAAGGGGTTGTGGTGGGGTGGGTTGCAGGGTGGCCACTTAGAAAACCTCGGCAGGGTCCGCGTCCCTGATCTTGCCCATGGCCAGCAATCCCGAGATGATGCACATGACGAAGATCATGACAAATACAAAGATCGCCATCTGACTGCTCATGACGATGGGCAAATTTGTTGCCCCGCGAGCGAGGCCATAGATTCCTTTGCCCGCCAAAAAGGCGGGGATGTAGCCAAAGCCCGCCAGCAGAAGAGATTCTTGTAGGATGACCATCACCAGATCCATGGAGCTGTAACCCATGGCCTTGAGGGTGGCGTATTCCGGCAAGTGGTCCACCACGTCACTGAAGAGAATCTGGTAGACAACCACTGCACCCACCACCAAGCCCATGGCCGCTCCCAAATTGAAAATGAAGCCGATGGAGGTGGCTTCGCGCCAGTAGTCCTGCTCAGAATCCAGGAACTCCTGCTTGGTGAGCACCTGCACATCATCGGGCAACGCCTTGTTCAAGGCTGCCGCCACGGCATCGGGATCCGCTCCAGGCACAAGGCGGATCAGTCCCAGTTCAATGGAGGTGCTGGAGCCGTCCGACGATCCCACCAGTTGATTAAAGGTGTGATTGCTGGTGAGCAAGTGTCCGTCGGCCCCGAAGGAAACTCCCAGCTCCACCAGGCCTTCCACCCACACCTGTGTATTTTGCACTTCCGCCGTGACAGTACGTCCAGCATTGAACCAGTCCTCCACAGGACCGAACTCTGGTCGGCTAAGGCGATCATAGAGAACCCGCTGATCCAGTTGCAAGCCCTTCTTTTGTTCTGTAAGACTTTTCAGGTTCAAAATGTCATCATTGGGGTCGAAGCCCACCGCCTGGATGGCGCGGGGTGAGCCGGTTTCCGGGTTTTTCCAGACCAGCAGGCTCCAGCGCACCGGAGCAATGCTCTCCACCTCTGGCCATGAGGCCGCCTGAAACAGACGCCGCTGGGGGAACGGCTCCATGGAAACGGAACTGGAGCTGGTGGAACTGACAACCACCACGTCCGCATTGAAGAGCCGGTAGATGGTGATGCTGGCATCGAAGAGCGCATCCCGGAAGCCCAACTGCAGAAACATGAGCATCCCCGCAAAGCAGATGCCCGCCAGGGCCACCACCAACCGCCCTGGCTGCCGGGTGAGCAGGCACCAGGCCAGGGGAATCCGCCGTCGCCAGACAAATCTCATGGTCCCCCTCACCCCGAGTCTGTGTCAATCCGCACCAGCACCTGCATCCGCGTCAAATTCCTGACCCGTTGCGAGGCGGGTGGATCCAGGGCAACGCGCACCTCCACCACCCGTGCGTCCACGGCATCCTTGGGATCGGAGCTGAACACGTCACGGCGATTCACCTGACGGCTGATTTCCCGCACCTGCCCGGATAACTCACCGGTAAAGCCTCCATGCTCCGACGTGATGCGGACCCGCTGGCCGGGACGAATTCGGCTGATGTCTGTTTCATAGACCTCTGCCACCACCTCCATAAAGTCCGTCTGGCCCAGTTCCAACACCCCGGAATCACCGGGGCGCTCTCCCTGGCGGGTGAGAATGTCCAGAACGGTTCCCGCCATGGGCGCCCTTAGGGTGGCGTCACGAAGGTCCACATCAATCACCATGATCTCGGCTGCGGTCCGGGCATGGTCGCCGGCAAGCTTTTCCGTGGCGCGGCGCCGCTGGTCCAGGCTGTCCTGGCTAACGGCGCCGCTGGTCACCAGATCCCCATAGCGCTTCTCCTCGCTGCGACTCACCTCCAGTTGTCTGGCCAGCGAGTCCATCTCCGCCTGGAGTCTGCGGCGTTGCGACTGGAGCCGGGGGATGCTGTCAAACATCACCAACTCCTGACCCTCGACCACTTGGTCCCCCTCCTTCACCAGAAGCCGGGCCACACGCGCAGGGGCGGCACCATGGTTGGGTCCCGCCAGGCGCTGCACTTGGCCACGGGGTTCGATGTACCCCAGGGCGGCCACGTAGCGGGCAACGGGAAGCGGCGTTACGGCCTCTTCAGACTCGACTGCCTGTGCCGCAACTGTTGCTTCCGGAGGTTTCCCTTCCTCCCGCTGGCGCAACAGACGGAACGCCAACAGGCCCGCTGCCAGAACCAGGAGAGAGATGCCCGC
>NZ_FITM01000126.1 GCF_900047545.1 Candidatus Synechococcus spongiarum | reverse complement strand
CACCAGCTTCACCATGGCTAGCACCAACCAAGCAGCAACAAGCGACTTCCTTCTGGAGGGCATGGGACATGACGGCTGATGATTCCTCCAATGTCCTGTCCCCGCTCCTGAAGCGGCTGCTGGGCGGTCTGCCCTTGCTGGAGGAATCCCCCACCCACGTGCTGGAGGTGGTGGGGGTGCTGGAGAGCTATGGGGAGGTGCTGGATGCCTACAGCCTCAACCTCATCTACCAGGGGGAGCAGCAATTCCTGAATCCCTTTCCCGTATTCCGGTTTTTCAACGGTGACCTGAGCCTGGGTAGATTGTGGCGTCATCTCAACCATGATCGCATTAACTTTGAATATGCAGAGTACTGCCAGAAGGCCATGCTCTGGCATGGCACCGGCGGGCTGGACGCCTTCCTGGAGAGTGGGCGCTTCGCCGACATCTGTCAGCAGGTGGTCCGCCTCAAGCGGCGCCATGACCCGTTGTTGGGACTGTTGAGCGCCCTCTTTCCCCAGTTCCTGCCGGAGCTGATCCGCTCCGCCGCCACCACCCATGCCCTGGGGCAGTTCTGGCGGGTGATGAGTGACCTGTTCCTGGACTTGGCCCGCGCCCACCGGGAGGGGCGGATCACCTCCGTTGCCAGCATTGTGGAGTTTGTGAAGACGGGGCTGGTGGCCGCCGCCGGTCTGCCCATTCGCTACACCGTACAGTTGCATGACGCCACGGTGGCCATCCTGCCGGAGGATGCCCATCTCACCTTTCTCGTGGACGTGGCGGTTCCCTACGTGGAGGCCGTCTTTCTGCGGGGCATGCCTTTCCTGGGCACCCTCTCTTTCAATGCCCAGGCCACGCAAATCCCCCACGACCAGGGGCAATTTGCCTATGGGGCCTTGTTTGCAGATCCCTTGCCCACCATGGGGGCCGGCATTCCCCCCAGCCTGCTGATGCAAGACATGTACCGCCACCTGCCCCATGAACTGGAGGCCTCGTACCGGAGCCAGGGTCGGGGGGTGGTGGACATCCATGTGAAAATCTGCATGAGTTTCCAGAAGGCCATGTTCTGCGTCACCAACGGGGCCATCAACGGCACCATGCCCTATCCCCTGGATGATCCGGATCCCCGGCACCAGGGCGCCAACCGGGAACACTGCACGGCGTGGCTGGAGCGGCTGCGTCAGGCCCAACTCACGGCGCTGCCCGCCAGCGATCCCAAGACGATCCGCACCGCCGGTCACCATTGAACCCATGGACAACCACTCATCCCTTAACCCCGCCTGGAGCCAGCGGCAACGACCCCCTCGGCTGGAGCGCCGCCTCGCCTTTGACAACTACCCCCAGGTGCAGGACTTCCTTGAGAAATTGGAGCGCCTCTGTGAGCAACGGCAGCGGTATCCCGATCTCAGCTTTGGGCGCACCTACGCGAACTTGACCATCTACCCGGAACAGGATGCCACCGACGTGGGCAGTGGGGAGGAAGAGTTTGCCCGGGAGATTGATGAGTTGGTGGAGGAGGAGAAAGGATCATGCTGACCCGTTTGGAAGTGGACGGATTCAAAAACCTGTTGAATTTTTCCCTGGAATTTCGGGCCGTACACTTGCATCGCTGGTCCTAACGGAGCCAGCAAGTCCAACATCTTTGATGCTATCCTCTTTCTTCCTTTACTCACTGACCATATCATTAATGAGGCGGGACTGCAAATACGGAATGCAGATTAAGAGACAGAAAATATATAAGACTTGCTATTCTTGGGCACTGGGGAACGCAGCTCCTGTACGCGATTTTTGGCAGAGATAATTGTCAATAAGACGGTGCGCGATGATTTTGGTCGCGAAGCTAAAGTGTCGTCTTCGTTTTTGCGATATGAGATCGCTTTTCGGTATGCAGAGCCTTCTCCCATCACCGGCTTTTTGGGAGGATTGCTTCTGGAAAGTGAGAGCCTGGACCATATCCGCAAAGGCGAGGCAGTTCGTCACTTGAAATTCCCAAATAGAAAAACAAATTCCTGACCAGCGTAGTTCACAATAATCGCAGGGGTGCTGGCTTTATTTCAACCAAACCGGATCCCACAACCGGGCAGGCAGCCATCTCTGTCCATCAGGATGGAGGCTCAAGAGGCAGGGAATGGCCATCCCCCGCCAACCATGGCCGCAAAGACCATCATCGGCACAGAAAACACCTCGTTCACCCCCACCATCCTGGCCGCACGGAACGAGATGCGCAGTTGGCGCATCCTGGCCCTTGATCCAGCCGCCATGCGACGCCCGGACCACACCACACAACCGCCAGGTATCCCTGCCACCGGCGCCTATATCCCGGCAACGTTGCAGCACCTGGCCCATGCAGCAGCACAAGATAATCCTGAATACGACGTTTACGGGCAGGTGTCGAGCCGCCTATCGGAACTGGTGCCGGTACAAAGGGGTGAGCGTGGACGAAGACAAGCAGCGCCACAACAACTGATTTTGGAGATTGTGGAGCATTCGGGCTTGAAGCTCCAGGCCAACTCCATCTCGGACGGTACTGCGGTTCCTGGCCTTGGCGGCGCTGTCCAAAACTGTCGACGAAAGTATAGTCCTCTGCATGGAAGAGCCGGAAAACGGCATCCATCCGGCAAAACTCAACGCCATGAACCGATTGCTCCACGATGTAGCAGTCGATCCAAAGGAAGCCGTCGCTCCCGACAACCCATTGCGACAAGTGATCGTGGTAACTCATTCACCGTATTTCATTCAACTTCAAAACAGAAACGATTTAGTCCTGGCCGAAAATTCAGCGATGAGAAGCCCTGCAGGGAATATTATCTTCCTTCTCAAATGCTATCCCTTACAAGGTTCCTGGCGTGAGCGAAGTGGCAATGACGGAGAAAGACAATCTCCGGGAGTAGGAAAGCTGAACTTGCAGTCTTATCTACAAATATCCTCGGAATATGTACAGCTCAGCTTTCCCACAACTTGTGAGGAGGTACAATGATTGTTAGATTCTTGTTGATCTGCGAGGAGGCATCTGATGGTGTGTTGGTGCATCACATTCAGCGGTTTCTGATTCAGCATGGCGCCACAAAGGCAGAAGGTATTACTTTCCACTCTGGAACTGCTTTGACCAATAAAGTGAGAGAAGGTTTGGAAGGACTGTCCGTTCTGCCAGACCTGCTTTTCGTTCATCGTGATGCGGACCATCGTCGTAACACCTCTGTTGCGAGCGCCGAGAAGCGTTATGCTGAAATTAAAGATGCTGTGCAGTCGGTCAATTACGGTAACCCATATGTAGGAATTTTTCCTGTCTACATGACCGAAGCTAAGGAAAACCTGGGGAATGGGGAGAGGATGTATCATAATGAAGGGAGCAATCTTGGAGCTCCATGAGCAAAGACTGTCAACTTGGCTTCAGCAATTTTGAGCAGAGCATGGTGAAGAGAGAGAGCAAGCGTGAGAGATTTTTGTCGGTGATGGAGGAGG
>NZ_FITM01000179.1 GCF_900047545.1 Candidatus Synechococcus spongiarum | reverse complement strand
TAGAACGGTTGGAGCAATTCCTCCAACTCTTCCCAAGGCACTACCTCCTCCATCACTGACAAAAATCTTTCACGCTTGCTCTCTCTTCACTATGCTCCGCTCAAAATAGCTGAAGCCAAGTTGACAGTCTTTGTTGATGGAGCTCCAAGATTGCTCCCTTCATTATGATACATCCTCTCCCCATTTCCCAGGTTTCCCTTAGGTCCATCACCACGAAGCCTTGATGTTGCCCATGGAAACGGTCCATAGCCTACAAATTGGTGTTGCACTGCTGTCCTCAGTGGCTGACCAGCATGTCCGAGCTTGATTTTGATGGTGTCGTCTCGCGCCGAACCGTGCCTCTGGGAGGCGCAGCGTTCGGGGTAGCCGCCTTTGCCGATGCGGCGCTGCCCGCCAAGGCCAAGGCGAGCGCCATGGCGTTTGAGCCCGTCAGCGCCAACCAGGAGGACACCGTCACCCTGCCCGATGGATTCACCTGGCACGTGGTGGCCTCCTGGGGAGATCCCCTGTGGTCCAGCAGCAACGCCTTTGATCCGGCCTCCCGGGGAATGGCGGAATCCCAGGCCATGGCCTTTGGAGACAACAACGACGGCATGGGTTGTTTTGCCGTCAGCAATCGCACCGTGTTGGTTGTCAATAACGAATATGCAAATCACAAGATCATTTGGGGTAATCGCATATCAGAAAGTTATGAGACTGACGATGACGTGCGCAAGGGATGAATGCCCACGGGGTCAGCGTGATGGAAATCCGCCGCGGTGCCCAGGGCTGGCGAGTGGTGAACGATTTCCCTTTGAATCGCCGCATTACCCTGCAGTCCCCCATGGACATCACCGGTCCCGGCCGTGGCCATGACCTGCTCAAAACCCAGGCGGATCCCCAGGCTGTGGTGGCCCTGGGCACCTTCAACAACTGCGGCAACGGCCGTACCCCCTGGGGCACCTACCTCACCTGTGAGGAAAACTTCCACATCTATTTTCATAGCCCCTCCAACCCGGACTGGACACCCCAGCCACGCCCTGAAACGTTACGGCTTCAAGGCCGGCAACGACCGCTATGGCTGGGCCACGGTGGCGGAGCGTTTTGATCCGGCCCTAGAACCCAACGAACCCAACCGCCATGGCTACATCGTGGAGATTGACCCGGCCAATTCCGTGTCCCGCCCCCGCAAACACACCGCCCTGGGGCGTTTCAAGCACGAGAATTGCGAGATGGTGATGGCCCGTGACGGGCATATCGTGGCCTATGTGGGGGATGACGAGCGGGAGAAACACCTGTACAAGTTTGTCTCCAGCGGCACCTACCGCCCCGTTATGGACAACCCCTCCCGGCTGCTGGAGGACGGCATCCTCCATGCTGCCCGCTTCGACGACGGCGGCACCGGTGTGTGGCTGGCGCTGACACCAGACGCGACCGGTATGGACAAGGCAGAAATCTGCATCAACACCCGCCTGGCGGCAACGGCCGCAGGGGCCACCACCATGGATCGGCCCGAGTGGGTGGCGGCCAATCCCCAAGTTGCCGAAGCCTATTGCTGCCTCACCAACAACAAAGACCGGGGCAAAAGCGGTCAGCCGGTGAACGGGGTCAACTCCAGGCCCAATAACCAGTATGGACAAATCGTCCGTTGGATCTCCGCCCGGGGCAATCACGCCAGCCGGAACTTCAAATGGGGTCTTTTTGTCATGGTGGGCAACCCCAACGTCCATCAGGACGCCTATGCCGGCTCCAGCAACATCACCTCAGATAATATGTTCAACTCTCCCGATGGTTTGACCTTCGACAGCCAGGGACGGCTGTGGATTCAAACGGACGGCAACTACAGCAACACCGGTGATTTTTCCGAGATGGGCAACAACCAGATGATGCTGGCAGATGCCGGAACCAGCGCCATCTGCCGCTTCCTGGTGGGTCCCAAGGAATGCGAGGTGACCGGCGTCACCTGGAGCCCGGACCACAAAACTATGTTTGTGGGCATCCAGCATCCTGGAGAGCGCCATCCCCACACCTGCCATTTCCCAGGTGACGGCGCCAGCGTCCCCCGCTCCAGCGTGATCGCCATTGAAAAAGCCGGTTGGCTGGGGCTGGGCCGGGCGGTCGTGGGCTGACCGTCAAGGGGACCTGACGCCCGACTCCAGGTAGGTGCTCTGCCTCAGGCTCTCCTCCACGTGGGTCATGAGCCGGTGTGCATCGGGGATGGTGAGATTGCCTGCCGCAATGGCGGCCTCACTGTCCCGTCTCAGGCGCTCCATAAGACTCTGGGGATCATGGTCCAGGGCCGTGAGCACGTCGGACGTGGTGTCGCCCCGCGCCACCTGCTCCACCCGGTAGCCTCCCTGGGGCGCCAAGCGGATATGCACTGCATTGGTGCGGCCAAACAGGTTATGGAGATTGCCCATGATTTCCTGATAGGCCCCACCCAGAAACAGGCCCACCCAGTAGGGG
>NZ_FITM01000128.1 GCF_900047545.1 Candidatus Synechococcus spongiarum | reverse complement strand
CGGGATTTCATCGCCCCGGTGAAACCCCACACCATTGCCAAATCCATTGCCATCGGCAATCCCGCTGACGGTCCCTATGCCCTGGACGTGGCCCGACAAAGCGGCGGCAGCATCACGGCCGTGAGTGATGCCGAGATCGTGGCCGCCATCAAGCTGTTGGCGGAAACGGAGGGGATCTTTACGGAGACTGCCGGTGGCACCACCATTGCCGTGCTCAAAAAGCTGGCGGAGTCCGGCAGGATCCACCCCGATGAAACCACCGTGACCTACATCACCGGCAACGGTCTCAAAACAGCGGAGGCCGTCAAGGACGTCATTGGCGCCCCGTTCAAGATTGATGCGACGCTGGACAGCTTCAACCAGGCCTGGGCCAACGCTTCCGGCCAGACCACGGCCGGGACGGCCCTGGTAGCCTAGGGTCCGGCCCAGCGCTTGGCCCAGGTATCCATTCACCACACCGAACCCGAGGATCCCATGCCCGTTCAAGTTTTGATCCCCACACCGCTGCAACCGTTCACGGCCAACGAAGCCGTTGTTGAGCTGAATGCCGTGGACGTGAACCAGCTGATCCAGGCTCTTGATGAACGCTTCCCCGGCTTGAAGGCCCGTCTTTGTGACAACTCTGGCAAATTGCGCCGCTTTCTCAACATCTACGTCAACAGTGAAGATATTCGTTTTCTGGACAATCAGGCCACCCCGTTGAAGGAGGGGGACGAAGTGTCCATTATTCCCGCTGTGGCTGGTGGTTAGTGAGGGGAGGCTACAGGCTCAACGGATTCCATTGCTTGGGCCAGGTTTTGGCGTTGCTGGAGAAAAGAGGGATTGAATCGCAGCTTGTCGAGATCCTGATGGTCGAAGTTTGTCGCAAGGGTGTGGCTGATACGGCCAGGGTTGGGAGCCAGAACATGCACCTGCTGAGCCAACAGCAGCGCTTCCTCCAGGTCGTGGGTAATCAGGATGGAGGTGAGGCGGGTGCGCTCCCAAAGGCGATAAAGAAAGTTTTGCATCGTGGCGCGGATGTGAAGATCCAGGGCGCCAAAGGGCTCGTCCAACAGCAGCACCTTGGGAGCCGCCGCCAGGGCGCGGGCAATGGCCACCCGTTGCTGCATCCCACCGGAGCATTCCCTCGGCAGCAGTCTGCGCCGATCCCCTAAGCCCACCACCTCAAGGAAATAGGCTGTGCGCTCTTGAATCTCCCGCCGTGAGAAGCAGCCTTGCAGCTCCATCCCGAAGGCCACGTTCTGCGCCAAGTTCAGCCAGGGATACAAGCTGTAGTTTTGAAACACCAGACCGCGATCAGGACCCGGACCGGTCACGGGCTGTCCATCCATGCAGATCAACCCACGGCTGGGTCGCTCCAGCCCGGCAAGACAGCGGAGGAGAGTGGACTTCCCGGACCCGGAGTGGCCCACAATGGCGGTGAATTCTCCTGAGCGGACCCTGAGATTGACATCCTTGAGCACGAGCTGAGCCTGCTGCCCTTCGCCGAAGGTTTTGGATACGGACTGAACCTGGAAGTCCATGGGGATTCTGCTCCTGTTCAGACGGCCCAGCGGCAGGTGAGTCGCAACAACAGCCGGAACGCCAGGTCAATGGCAAAGCCAATCAGCCCCAGCACCAGCAAGTCCGCAAAGATCTGCTCCGTGCGAAAAAACCGTTGCGCCAACTGAATCCGCTTGCCCAAGCCCACCTCTGCTGCCAGCAACTCCGCCACCACCAACAGGTTCCAGGACGTGGCCATGTTGATGCGCAGGGTGTCAATGATGCTAGGCAAGCTGTAACGGGTGATGACCTGGGTCACCACCTGGCGCCGGGATCCTCCCAAAGTGAGCGTGGTTTCAATGAGCTCTTGGGGAACAAATTTCACTGCATCCATCACCATCAGCATGTTAAAGAACACTGTGCCGATGGCGATCAGGGCGATTTTCGGTGCCTCGTCAATGCCCAGGTAAATAATTAGAAGAGGTGTAAAAGCTGCTGCAGGCATATAGCGCAAGAAACCAGAGAGGG
>NZ_FITM01000129.1 GCF_900047545.1 Candidatus Synechococcus spongiarum | reverse complement strand
TATCTCCAATCCATACGTTCGCTTCTGGAAGATTCCTCAGCAGGAGGTCAGCACCGCTGAAGTCGCTGCGCATTGCCCTTGCCTGAGCAGAAGGCGGACAGGTCGTCCTTTTCGGTCGCACACCACAGGTTGCTTGCTGGTGAGGATCCCTGTGGTACGACCAATCAAGCGCGGTTCGGCAACCCCTTTTTAGGGCTGGAGGCAGTGCGATGGGCTTTGACGCAGGTGTCATCGATCATCAGCACCCCTTCTGGCTCCACACCTACACGGCTCATCCCACGAGACTTGGTAAAGAAGGGCTTTCATCCTCTCAAGCTGTTCCTCACTGAGCCAGAACAAACCGTCCCTCCTCCCTCCTGAAGGTCTCTTGGGCATTCCTCTCACCAGAGAGGGGATCTCTCTTCCTCTCCTTATGAGTCCTGATCCTAAGCCTGCTGACCTTACTGCCCCTCCGGCGGCTTTACCTCTCCCACAACAGCCCACGGGCGAGGATGGCTTGCGCCCACAGCTGAGCAGTAGTAGCACACCGCGGGCGCGGGCGGAGCTTGGGTCCCCGGACAGCCTTGGTCATTGGTCCCTGTCTATTCCTGTCTGTCTTGACGAGGTCTGGACCTTTCCCCTAATCTAGAGTCCTGGTTTTTCGGATCTCGGAGGCATCCCAATGGACACCGCAAGCAACGGCAGCCAAGGCACGGTGATCAAGCAGCAAGAAGCTCTGTGCAAAGAAGGTCTGCAACGAGTCTTTGATTCCACCCTCTGCTTCGGCAGAATGGAAAAGCCAATTGTATCAACCATTCGCTTGCAGCGCATGAGGGTTATTGTTGGTCTCTGGGAGACTGCCCGTCAACTCCATGACTCAACTCCATGACTCCAAGTTCAAGTCATGGGCCAGGATCAAACTGCATTTCTCCTGCCATTGTAATCAGACTTCATTATATTCTTAAGACTTGAAATAAGCCTCCATCACAGCTTTGGCGATGGGCAAGGCATGGACTGACCCTCCCCCCGGGCTATTGGCGGCAAAGGCAACCACCACAATTTCCGGATTGTCGGAGGGGGCATAGCTGGCAAACCAGGCGTGGTCTTCACCATGGGAGGAGTTGTCTTCTGCGGTGCCGGTCTTGCCGGACACATCGGGTAAGTTCACACTGTTCATTCCATACCCGGTGCCGTCCGCCACCACTTTGCGTAACCCCCGCTGCAGGGTGGCCCAGGTCTCAGGTCCAAAGGCAACGGGTTGACGTTGGGCCAGCCAATCCATCGGTTCGCCGGTTTGGGGATTCAGGGAAGAGAAGTGGGGTCGCACCAGCCAGCCCCCGTTGGCAATGGCGGCATAGGCCCGGGCCACCTGGATGGGAGACACCTGCACCACGGACTGCCCAATGGAGGCGCTGGCCATGTCTTCGGGAAGCCAGGGTGTCCGACCAGGCTCCGCCCAGCCACGGCCTGCGGCAGCCCACTCTTCGTTGCCCACCAGACCTGGATCCTCATCAAAGCCGATTTCAATGCCGCTGCGCTTGGTAAAGCCCAGTTTCACGGCAGCATCATGGAGCGCCATGGAGCCTGAGCCGACACCCACCTGGTAGAAAAAGGTGTTGCTGGAGAAGCGCAGAGCATCCTCATAGCCAATCTGGCCAAAACCTTCGCCGTTGTGATCCGGGAAGCAGTGGCTGCCGTAGGTGATGCAGGCGGTGGTGCGCAGCGTCGTCTCCGGTGGGAACTTCCCGGATTCCATCCCCGCTGCAGCCGTCACCACCTTGAACACACTTCCCGGGTTATAGGGATTCAGGGCCCGGTTCAGCATGGGCAGGGTGCTGGAGCGAAACAAGGCATCCAACTGTGCCTGGGGTTTGACCGGCTGGGAGAAAAAATTGGGGTCATAGGCCGGGCGGCTCACCATGGCCAGAATGGCCCCGTCCCGTGCATCCATGGCCACGATGGCTCCCACGGCATAGTCGGCAATGGCCGTCTCCGCCGCCTGCTGCAGGGCGAGATCCAGGGTGAGTTGCAAGTCCTTGCCCGGCACGGAGGGCTTCTCCCCCAGTGGACGCTGCACATCCCCATTGGCACTGACCTCCAGGGTGCGCCCCCCCCACTGCCCACGCAGGTGCTGCTCGTAGGCAGCTTCAAGGCCAGTGCGGCCGATACGATCCTGGATCTGGTAGCCCTGGCTCGCCAGATTGGACAACTCCTGGTCGGTGACGGGGCTGGTGTACCCCAGGACATGGGCCGCCGTGACGCCATGGGGGTAAGCCCGCAGGTAGTCCACACCCACCTCCGCCCCGGGAAGCTCATCGGAGCGCTCCAACAGCTTGATGGTTTGGTCAGGGGTGAGCACGTCCGTCAAGGCAATGCGGTAGTCCGCTGCTCTAAAGCTGGCCCGACGTTTCTCCAACTCCTTCTCCGGGACACCCAGCAGGGTGCTGATGCGGTGGCGCAGTTGCTGCCAGTCGGGACCGGTTGCCTGCTTGGGCCACACGTAAAGCTTATGGACCAGACGGCTGGAGACCAGCACATCTCCATGGCGGTCCAGCATCTGTCCCCGAATAGGCTGGCTGGGCGCCACCCGCACGCTATTTTCCCGGGCCCGCACACGATTCTGCTCTCCTTCCATGATCTGGAGCCAGAAGAGCCGTCCACTGAGCACCAGCACCAGCGCCAGCAGAAGCCTTAGCAGCAGACCATGTTTGCCTTGATCAAGACCCACTTGGCGCGGCGGCTGCCCTTCCAGGGGCGTAGCACCAACCATCAGGGCTTCGTTTTGGCTGTGGGAAGAGCCGCTTTGAGTTGGGCCACCCGCTCGGCCATGAGCACCAGGCGCTCCTGCAACTCCTGGATATCGTCCTCCTGCCCGGATGGGTCAGCAGGCTGGGACTGCACCTCCACGTCCACCTCCACAACGGGATTACCCAAGCCGGGAGCCAGTTGATCCAACAGGTCCCGTAGTTGGCGGGCATCGTCTTCCCCATCCTGGCGCAGGTTGGCAACACCGTCCTGTCCACTCAGCAGGTCGTTGAGCAGATCTTTGGTGCGCGCTGATCGCAACCGGGCCACGGCACCGAGACCAACCGGCAGCACATCGTTGAGCATCTGCAACCGCAGGCTCTGCAAGGGATCGTTGGCCATGGACATCTCGACACAGAACCATGGTACGAAGTCCAAGGGGAAGATGGTTGGAACTTGTTTGTCAAGGCTGACGTAGATGGGCGTCCGGCCCAGGCTGGGGCTGGGGGGATGGCACGATAAAGCTGAGCTGGTTGCCCGTTTCTGACTTCACATGGAGGCGCTGGCAGCCGGCCGCCAGTTGCGAGGCATGGGTAACGCGCCCCCGTTTGTTCTGATTCAGGATCACTTTTGCTCCCACATCCGTGGATCCATTGCTGAGAAACCGCACACTGGTTACGTCCCCATCCAGCCAGTGAATCAACACTGTGTGATCCGCCACCACGGCGGAATCCTCTGGGAAGGACATCACACAGAACCTCGCCACCCCATTGTAAGTGCAATCCGGTCGATGGGTGGCGGCTTGGGGGATGGCAGCAAAAACTGGCCAGAGGGCCGTAGCCTTAGCCAGAGCCAGAGTCCCGGCAACGACCAGGATGAACCTGAGCGACATTCTCGCTCTCAATCTCTGCTGCTGCCACTCAGTGCAATCACCAGTCGCAGAATAAAGATGAACAGGTTGATGTAGGTGAGATACATGCTCAGGGCACCGGCCAGGTACTGATCATCCCGATAGGTGCGCGGCATGGTGTAGAAGTCCAGAAAGGCCGCGCCGGTAAAGAGGACTGTGCCGAAACCGGCAATCATCAACTCAAAACCGCTCCCGCCAAACCCCGGCAGGAAGATGCCGCCGATGAGCTGGATCACCATGGCAATGATTAAGCCGATGATGCCCAGGCCCACCACCTGCCCCAGGGCCTGGCCGACGCTGTCACTCATGCGGCGACCATAAACCGAGGCGATCAGAAAGGTGGCGCCCGTGGCCAGGGCCGCAGTGCCAACGCCGCCAATACCGGCGGTGCTGAGGGCCAGGGCCACCAGTCCGCTGAGGGTGAAGCCGGTGATCAGGCTGTAAAGGGCCAACAGGGGCAAGGCTGTGCTGTTGTTGCCACGGTTGGCCACACCCTGGGCCACGAAGAAGAGCACCAGGTTGCCAATCAAGGCAACCCAGAACAGGGGCATGAAGGCGGGGGTGCCCACCATGGACAAGCCCCCAAACGTGCCCACAGCCGTAAGCACCATGCCACCGCCCACAAAGGGCAGGGCTTTGTTCACAACGTTGGGTCCCACCAGGGCGCTGGCTTGCGCCTCGCGAATGGCGTCTTGAAAATTGCTTTGGGCAGGCATGGGATATTTAGAAAGCCTGTCCCAATTTTGCCAGGAACTTCAGGGAGGGGAGGATGGGGTTTTCCCTCCATTGGGGAGCGCACACCAGCTCAGTGACGCCGCCGCTCAACAAAGCGGCCTGCCGTGACCAGGGCCTGGCGGTTGTGCTGGTCAAAGCGTCCATAGGCTTTCACGATGCGCTGCACCAGAGGGTGACGGACCACGTCGGCACCGGTGAGCTCAATCATGGCCACCCCCTCCACCCCCTTGAGGACAGCTTTGGCTTCATCGATGCCACTGCGCTGATGACGGGGCAAGTCCGCCTGGGAGGGATCCCCTGTCACCACCATGCGGGAGTTGTCCCCCAGACGCGTGAGCACCATGCGCATCTGGGCGGGGCTGGTGTTCTGCGCCTCATCCAAGATGATGAAGGCATCCGCGAGGGTGCGGCCCCGCATGTAGGCCAGGGGCGCCACCTCAATGGTGCCTTTCTCCAGCAACGTCCCGGTGCGCTCCTGCCCCAGGAGCATGTGCAGAGCATCATAGAGGGGGCGCAGGTAAGGGTCCACCTTCCGTTGCAAGTCCCCCGGCAGGAACCCCAGCCGCTCCCCCGCCTCCACGGCCGGACGGGTGAGGACCAAGCGCTCCACCTTGCGGGCATTCAGCATCTGCACCGCCAGAATGGTGGCCAGGAAGGTTTTGCCCGTGCCGGCAGGGCCGAGGGCAAAGGTGAGCGCGTGACGTTCAATGGCCTCCACGTAGGCTCTCTGCCGCAGGGTGCGGGGACGGAGGAGGCGCCCCGTCTGGGAGCGGGCCAGGACGGTATTTCCCAGGTTCTGGTGTTCCTGGCCCCGGCCTGTGTCCAGTGCTGTCAGCGCTGTGGTGAGGTCGGTTGGGGTGACGGGTTCCCCGGTGCTCCATAGGGGTCTGAGCAACTCCACCAGTTGGGCAGCCCGCTGCACCTGTGCTGGTCGTCCCTGAATTTGCAGGGCAAGACCGTGGAGTACAAGACGGGAACCTGTGGCATCCCCCAGCTGCCTCAGGGTACACTCGGCTTCCCCGGCAAGGGCGATGGCGGCATCCGGTGAGGGAAGCTGCAGGAGGAGACGCTCAGCTCCAGCAGGCCCCTCCATGGGAACACCTCAAGCTTGGCTGGGTTGGGGCGTCTTGAGGGGCCGTTCAGGCTTGGGCAGCAGACCACCACGTTGCAGCAAATGGCGCACTGTTTCCGTAGGTTGGGCCCCCTGCTCCAGTCGTCGCCGAATGGCTTCCGTTTCCAGGCGCGTCTCTTTGTTGCGGGGGTTGTAGAAGCCCAGCACCTCCAGGGGCCGTCCTTCACGACGCACTGAAGCTTCCATAGCCACCAAGCGAAAACTGGCTTCCTGCTTTTTGCCAAAGCGCTTCAGGCGGAGTTTGATCATGGACGGTGACGGCGAAAAGCGGGACAGATGAAGTGTAACCGATGCGGATCCCCATTGTAGTAGGCCATGGACTGTGGCCAGGGTCAGCCGGAGGGAGCACCAATGGTTCGCCAGCCGGTGGCTCAGAGATCGGCAAATCCCTTGCGTTTGCGGCCTGCTTTGGGGCGAGTGTGCGCAGCCATACCCCCCTTGCCGCGTCCGCCTGTTCCGGCCCTGGACGGCTGCGGCAGGACTGGCATGTCTCCCGGACCTGATGGGGGCATGCCTGGAAACCCTCCGCCAGGTCCTCCCCCCGGGAAGCCACCGCGGCTCATCTTTTGCATCAAACTGCCCATGCGTTGGAAATCCGCCAACATCTTGTCCACCTGGGCCGCACTGTGGCCACTGCCGGCCGCAATGCGGCGGCGACGGCTGGGACTGGCGGCCAACAGGTCGGGTTGCTTCCGCTCCGCTTCGGTCATGGAGCCGATCATGGCCTCAACCCGTTTGACCTGCGCTTCCCCCTGACGCAACAGGCCGTCATCAATTTTGGCCATGCCCGGAATCATTTTCATTAAGGATCCCAACGACCCCATGCGTTTGATCAGGCGCATCTGCTGCAGGAAATCCGCAAAATCAAAGCGCGCCTCCATGAGCTTTTTCTGCATCTTTTCCATATCCGCCACCTTCACCTCCTTGGCGGCTTTCTCCACCAGGGTCAGCACATCTCCCATACCCAGGATGCGGCTGGCCATGCGTTCAGGGTGGAACGGTTGTAGCGCTTCCACCTTCTCGCCGATGCCAACGAACTTGATGGGCGCCCCACTCACTTGGCGGATGGACAGGGCGGCGCCACCACGGGAGTCCCCATCCAGCTTGGTGAGCACCGCACCAGTGATGCCCACCTGCTCATGAAAGGCGCGGGTCAGTACAGCCGCCTCCTGGCCAATCATGGCGTCCACCACCAGCAACACCTCATGGGGGCTGGTGGCGGTGCGGATGCGCACCATTTCCGCCATCATCTCCCCATCAATTTGCAGACGACCGGCAGTGTCCACTAGGACAGCGTCAAAGCCCTCCTCCCTCGCCTTGCTAACCCCTGCCGAGGCAATGGTCTCCGGTCGTTCATCCGGGCCAAGGCTGAACACGTCCACGCCAATCTGGCTGCCCAGGGTACGCAGTTGGTCAATGGCCGCAGGGCGGTATACATCGGCAGCCACCAGCAAGGGCCGCAGACGCTTCTCCTTGAGGTGGAGTCCCAGCTTTGCAGCCGCCGTGGTCTTGCCGGCCCCTTGCAGCCCTGCCAGAAGGATGACACTGGGACCCGAGGGCGCTTGATTGAGGGGGACATTGGCTCCACCCATCACCTCCACCAGTGCATCGTGGACCAGCTTGATAAACTGCTGATCAGGGCTCACCCCGCGGACCACCTCCGCCCCAAGGGCCTGCTCCCGCACCGTGGCCAGGAAGGGTTTCACCACAGATAAGCTCACGTCTGCCGCCAGTAAGGACCGGCGCACGTCCTTGAGGGCTATCTCAATATTGGTCTCGTTGATTTTGTCCTGGCCCCGCAGGCTCTTGGCGGCGGCCTCAAAGCGCTGGCTGAGTTCTTCGAACATGGAGCAGACGGGGCTGGAACTTCACACTAGGGTGCAACAGAATTGGCGTTTGCGCTGGTGTTCCTGGTGAGATCCCCTTAAAGCGATGCAACCCCTGAAGGGGATGAAGGAGAAAAACGCAGCAGTTTCCAACCCTGCTGCTCACGAGTAAACGTATAGTCATTCCTCAAAATTGTTGGCCCCAGGGTGTTTGTAGTGGCGCCGTCAGCATCGCGTGTGCTCTCGGCATAAGTTAAGACAACCCTGGCGCTCACTTGACTTGGGGTCTGGGCAGACAGAGACACGTCACCCAGTGTGGTTCTCACGTTGAGTTGTTCGCCGCGCTCCCGCAACAACTGATGTTGGTTCAGCACAGCCGTCACCTGCTCAGGCACGGCAATCAGCGCCAGTGCATCCAATGTGTCTGGACTGGGCTGGGTGGCGGGGGCGGTGTCAAGTACCGACGCCTTGGCGTGGAGCCAGGCCTTCAGAAGAGTTGTCACGCCCGCAAGATCCAGCACCTCAGCTTCTTGTACCGCCTGAATCCGCAGGAGATCAAGAGGGGCCGGGGTGTTTGCCAGGGATGGCGGCGATGGAGGAAGATTATTGATGACCGCTGCATCCGGGGGAGATGATGGAGGCTGCGGTGGTGGGGAACCCGGCGTTTCGGCTGGAGTAGTCAGCAGGGACCAGGGGCGCAGGACTGCCAGAGCAACGGTGACGCCAGCCACTAGGGCGCTTTTTGCCATAAGGGGCCACAGCGTTTGGCGTTGAGGCGCGACAGGTGCGGAATCCATCGCCTTGTTGCTTTTGGCGGCAGATCTGGCGGTACTTGAGGCCTCCACGTCAGACCAGCGGTGGTGGGGTGGCCGTAACGACAAGGGCTCCTGCTGCCCTGCCTGCTCAGCTTGGAGTGCCTCCTTGATGGGCTTGGCGGGGGTGAACAAGGCCAGATCCTTCGTCGTCTGTTTGACCTTTCTTCCTCCATTGGACTTGCTCTCCGGTTGTCCAGGATGGGGCACTGGTAGAGAATCCCTGTCCTTGATGTAGTCCTGAACCTGGGGATCCAGGAAATAAGCATCCAGATCAACCTTGCCGCGAGGATCCACGTCCCGGTAACAGGGCAGCACCTGCCGCTCCAGCCATTGGCTACAGAAGCTGCACAGGCCGGGGAGACTGTCAGGCATGGATGGATAAGACACAAGCCACTGGCAAAGGCGGGGATCCTGACAGGACTTCACCATGTCCTGGGCTGCATCCGGTTGCCCCAACAGCAACAGCAAACAGGCTTTCTCGGGCTCCAGTCCTCCTACGTCCACGGCCTCCATGGCGGCCAGGGCCGCATCAATGTGGGCGGGCTGACGGCGCTGAAAGCCGGCCGCCGCCCTGGTGTAGGCCAGGAGAAAGGTGGCGGTTGATGACTTTTGGACGCTGTAACCCTCAAAAAGCTCCAACTGCTCGTCAATGGTCAGACAGGGGCGAATTTGTTTGAAGAAATCCCGGAACACGATGGGGGAGCATCGCTCGTCATCCTCCGTATCCAGGCCACCGCGGTAGTCAATCAATGCCTTGAGGCTTCTGAGGCCCCGCTGCCGCTCCATTGGTGTGCAGGCCTGGCCGAGGAGATCCAAAACCTGGAACGGGGCAACTTTGTACAGATCATCCTCCAGAACTGCTTTGCGCCTGGCTTGGGAGGCATGCTGTGCCATCACTTGGATGACGCGCTCCAGGATTTGTGCGGATTGGTTGTAGAGCCGCCTGGTCCACATCTGCTGTGAAGCACGGCGTGCTGCCAAGGCGGCCATCAGCAACAGGTCCGCCTGCCGATGGCCACGGAACGCCCCCGTCTCGCCTCGCTGAGACAATAACTCCAGGGCCAACTCAAAGGCTTGGAGATTGTCCTGGGCTTCCAGCAACAGTAGGGGGGCAACCATCTCCTGGTCAGGTTCAAGCTCAATACCGGAGAATCGGTCCTCATCAAGACCGTCCTCACCGGGGATGATTGCCAACTGTCGTCCATGGAGCTGGCAACGCTGCTCATCCATGAGAAAAGCGCCACTGGCCCGCAAGAGTTCGGCGCGGGCATCCAACGTTTCCAAGGAATAGCCTTCGGACGGTGGGTTCTTTAGACGCTCAATGAGGGCCTGCTCAATCTCCGAGCTGTTGACTCCTGGCTTGACCCCAAGCACGCGGAAGTGGTCCAGAGGTAGCTTCATCTCAAGGTTTCAGTGGATGCGTGTTGGCAACGCTCTGTTGTGGGGTCAAGTATGCTAATAAGTTTAGCTGCTGATCTCCTTGTCAGGTCTCCCGATCTTTACGGATGAAGAAGCTGGCACGCTTAAAATCAATCCTGTCTTTCAATCGTGCAGCCGCAGGCAACTGAAATGGTTCAGGAACTGGCAGAAGCGACAGGTGATCAACAGCGTGAGGCTGGGCAGCAGGCCCCTGCCTGGACCCTCCTGCAAGACGTGGGGCTCACCCTCTACCGGGACATGGTGCTGGGACGCCGCTTTGAGGACAAGTGCGCGGAGATGTACTACCGGGGCAAGATGTTTGGCTTTGTCCACCTTTACAACGGCCAGGAGGCTGTCTCCACAGGCGTGATCCAGGCCCTGCAGCGGAAGCATGACTGGGTCTGCAGCACGTACCGTGACCATGTGCATGCTTTGAGCATGGGTGTGCCTGCACGGCAAGTGATGGCAGAATTGTTTGGCAAGGAAGCCGGATGCAGCAAGGGGCGGGGCGGCTCCATGCATTTATTTTCCCGAGAACACCACCTGCTGGGGGGCTACGCGTTTATCGGCGAGGGGATTCCCGTGGCGCTGGGCGCTGCCTTTTCCAGCCGTTATGGTCGTGACGTGCTGAAGGACACCAGTAGTGATGCCGTGACCGCAGCCTTCTTTGGGGACGGCACCTGTAACAACGGGCAGTTCTTTGAGTGCCTCAATATGGCCCAACTCTGGAAGCTTCCCATCCTCTTCGTTGTTGAGAACAACAAATGGGCCATTGGCATGGCCCACGACCGGGCCACCAGCAATCCGGAGATCTACCGCAAGGCAGCAGCTTTTGGCATGGTGGGTGAGGAAGTGGACGGTATGGACGTGTTGGCCGTCCGTGCTGCGGCTCAGCGTGCCGTTGACCGGGCCCGCTCCGGCAAGGGACCCACACTGCTGGAGTGCCTCACCTACCGCTACCGTGGCCACTCCCTGGCTGATCCGGATGAATTGCGGGATGCGCAGGAAAAGGACTTCTGGGCACAGCGGGATCCCATTATGGCCCTGGCAACCCAACTGATCCGCCATGACCTGGCCAGCCCCGAGCGTTTGGCTGCCATCGACAAGGAAGAGGAAGCGCGGGTCGCAGATGCGGTGGAGTTTGCCCTTGCTGCTCCGGAGCCCCAGCCGTCTGATCTCAAGCGCTACATCTGGGCTGAATAGTAAGACCCAAAACCAGCCCCCGGACCCAGGATTTGATGACCAGCACCACCAACCCCCTGCTTCTTGGTCACGGCTTTCCCCCCTATGAGCAATTCACGCCTGAAGCCATTGGGGCAGGAATGCCGGAACTCCTGCAGCACCTGGAAGCGGCGCTTGCCCGCCATGAAGCCAGGCTCGCTGCCCTGGAGGAGTTCACCTGGGAACAGGTGATGGATCCCTTGCACCACGTTGAGGAGCGGCTCCGCTGGGCCTGGGGTGTGGTGAATCACCTGACGAGGGTTTGCGACAGTGACGCCCTGCGGCAGGTACACAGCCAACAGCAGCCTGCCGTGGTGGAGTTTTACAACCGCCTGGGCCAAAGCCAGACCCTCTACAATGCCCTGCGGCAGTTGCAACAGCGACACCGGCAGGGGCTGCTGCCATTGGATGGGGTGCAGCAGCGCATCCTGACCACGGCGGTGCAGGCCATGGAATTACAGGGGGTGGGCCTGGAGCCGGAGCAGCGCCAAGCGTTTAATGACGCCACCACCCGTCTGGCGGAGTTGTCCACCCGCTACAGCAACCATGTGCTGGATGCCACCAAGTCCTGGAGCCTTTTGCTTAAGGAGCCTCGGCAGGTGGACGGTTTGCCGGAGAGCCTGCGGGAACTCATGGCTGCTGCAGCCCGTGAGGCCGGCCACGGTGAGGCCACCGCAGCAGCTGGTCCATGGCAATTGGGATTGGATCTCCCCCGTTACGGACCCTTTCTGCGCTGCAGTCGCCAGCGGCACCTGCGGGAGAAGGCCTACCAAGGCTATGTGAGTCGGGCCTCCGCCGGGGACACGGACAATCACCCCCTCATCCGCAAGATCCTGACCCTGCGCCATCAGCAAGCCCAGCGACTGGGCTATACAACCTGGGCCCAGGTGTCCCTGGTGAGCAAGATGGCCGGATCCGTAGAAGAGATTGAGCAGTTGGTGGAGGACTTGCGCCGGCCCAGCCAGTTGGCCGCGGCCAGGGAGTTGGAGCAGTTGCGCCAGTTGGCCAGGGAGATGGGCGCCCCCGAAGGGGAGCACCTGCAGCCCTGGGACGTGTCCTACTGGAGTGAGCAACTGCGCCGCCGCCGCTTTGACTTGGATAGCGAAGCCCTGCGTCCCTGGTTTCCCCTGGAGCAAGTGTTGGCGGGACTCTTTGGCCTCTGTGAACGGTTGTTTGCCATCCACATTGTGCCGGCTGACGGTGAGGCCCCCACATGGCACAGGGACGTGCGGTTTTTCCGGGTCGTGGATCAAGCGCAGAACACCCCTATCGCTGCCTTCTATCTGGATCCCTACGCACGGCCTGGACAAAAGCGCGGTGGGGCCTGGATGGATGAGTGCCTAGTGCGGCAGCGGAACCACCAGGGCCAGGTGGTGGTCCCCGTGGCCTATCTCATTTGTAATCAAACGCCACCGGTCAACAGCGCCCCCAGCTTGATGACCTTCATGGAGGTGGAAACCCTGTTCCATGAATTCGGCCATGGCTTGCAGCACATGCTCACCACCATCGATCACCCCCAAGCCGCTGGTCTCAATCTGGTGGAGGATGACGCCATCGAACTGGCCAGCCAGTTCATGGAGAACTGGTGCTATGACCAGCCCACCGTTGTGGCCATGGCCCGCCACTGGCAAACCGGAGCCCCCCTGCCGGAAGCCGAGTTTGAAAAAATCAGCGCCGCCCGCACCTTCATGGCCGGCACGGCAATGCTGCGACAACTAGGTTTTGCCCAGGGTGATCTGGAACTCCATGCCCGCTGGCGGCCTGACAGCCAGGAATCACCAGAGGCAGCATGGCATCGTATTGCTACAGCCATGGCCGCGCTGCCCCCCATTGCCGAAGATGCCACCATCTGCGGCTTTGAGCATCTTTTCTCAGGAGGATATGCGGCAGGGTATTACACCTATAAATGGTCTGAAGTGTTAAGCGCAGATGCCTTTGCCGCCTTTGAGGAGGTGGGTTTGGCAAATGAAGCAGCGATTCGTCGCCTAGGCAAGGACTACCGGGATACAGTGCTGAGCCTGGGGGGTAGCCAGCCCGCTGGGGAGGTGTTCCGCACCTTTCGTGGGCGCGAACCGTCTACGGAAGCGCTGCTGCGCCACTCGGGGTTGGTTGGGGGCAGGAACTAGGAGAAAAATTCAGGTTAGGCTGGCTCCAATGTTGATCTTGTCAAGTTGTGGCCGCTTCTACCAACCATCAAGTCTCTTCGCAAGACCAGCCTCAACAACAGCCAAGCGATCAACCTGAATATGCCGGGAAGGGCGCTGCAACAGCTGCAAGTCATGCCATGAAGACGGCCAGTGATGTTGTGGCAGATGGAAGAGCAGCGATTTTTCGTGATGCCCGTAAGTCTATTTTCAACTGGATTAAAAATTTGAGGCGGGGCGCATGGGCTTTGATAAAAGAACCTGTCAAGGCTTTCTTGTTAAAATTATTATTAATAATCCTGTTAATAGTTTTAATCAGATTGGCTTTTCCTTATTTTATATCTTTTGTCAGTTATTTGATTGCTAGATTTCTTCGCTGGTTTTTCAGGCCTTTTTATTCTATCCATGACAACATATCCCATGCGATTCAAGCCCTGGGTCACGGTGCAGTTGGTATTGGCCACGACATTGCCCATGGTGCTGCCGCTGTTGGCCGCGTCTTAGGTGATGGAGCACGGGCGCTGGGGCATGGTGAAGTTGGCATTGGCCATAGCATTGCCCATGGCGCCTCCTTTGTGGGCCGCAGCTTAGGGCATGGAGCACGGGCACTGGGGCATGGCGCGGTTGGCATAGCCCATGGCGCTTCCGCTGCGAGCCGCAGCATATGGCATACGATTCAGCAATTCAGTCTTTAACAACTCCGGCCCAGGCGCCGCACACTCCCCTACACTTGTGGCAAGTTGAGTATTCAGCCTCCGTGACTCCCTCTCTTTCAGCGTTTCTGAGCAGCCTGGTTTGGGGCGCCGTCATTGTTGTGATCCCCATCACGGCGGCGCTGCTCTTCGTGAGCCAGGCGGACAAGGTCAGCCGCAACTGATGCCCAGCCCCGTCCAACCTTGCCCGTTGCCCGGCCCAATCACCTACCCTGGGGAGTAGCTCCTCACCCCGGCTGAGGTCCCATGGTCAACACGTCCCTCAACTGGGTCAGCATC
>NZ_FITM01000131.1 GCF_900047545.1 Candidatus Synechococcus spongiarum | reverse complement strand
ACCGCCGAATCCATCCTGGCCAAGATCCAACGCCTTTGTAAGGCTATCTCCGGGACCCCACACTAGGCGAGTGTTTGGAAGGGGTCCCGTCCTGGTGGGTCCTGTTTGAAGGTCCCCCCGCTCAATGTCGTCTGGGTTCCACAGACAGCGGGGGGGGGACATTCTGATATTTTTGAGCGGTGATTTTTAGTTGAGTTGTTTGTGGAACATTTGCACCATAACTAGGGTAACGTCCATCGAGAAGGCAGTTAAAGATATGCAATCTCGGCTATTGTTGACAAGGCGGACGGAGGCTTGTCCGGTGAGGCGGCCCCGCCTGTTCCTACCTGTTCCCGTTACTTGGTAGGCTGCTTCCATCCACCAGCCAGCCCGATGGCTACCCTTCCCCCCGGTTTGACCGACTGGTTGCCATCGGGCTTCTTCACTGCCCTCTTGGGCCTTATCTGGTATGAAGTGAAGGCCAGTGAAACCAGGCTCAACAAGCGGATAGACGAATTACGGGAAGACCAGAAGGCCAGCAAGGTCCGCCAGCGGGAAAACCTGCAGGCGCTACGGCAAGACATGAACGACGGCCTGGGCAGACTGGAGGCCAAGGTGGACCGCCTGATTGAAAGCCGCTTACCAACCCCCCACTAACCCCCGCCACAGGTCATCACATCCTTGACGGGCCTGCGATGTCTACATCACCTCCTGGATTGACTGAATGGCTGGGGCTACTGGTGCAGCCCGCCGTGATCCTGGGCGGGGGAGCGCTGTTCCTGAACCAGCTAAACAAGCGGATTGACAGTCTACGCAGCGACATGAAGGACGGCATGGCTAAGCTGAATGACCGGCAGAGGGAAGACAACAAGGCCCTCAACGAAAAGCTGGACCGTCTCCTTGAAAGTCGCTTGCCTGCCCCCCGCTAACCAGGGCGACAAGGCCAGCGTCCACCATGTCTGGTAACAGCAAGACTGCCTATGGGCAGAGGCTTTTTACAGGACAGGACACCGGCGCGGGGCCGGGCTTGGTGGTGAACGCCTCCGGGAGGACGTGGGTCGCCGGGGAGTATTGCCTTGGGCCATCCTCCGAACGGGGGAGAGGTTCAGCCCAATGGGTGTCAGCCAAAGGGTGGAGGCCTCAGCCGCTTGGGGGGGTTCCATAAGGTGGCCCCTTGAGGAGGCAGGGATTCACTACGTTGTAGGAATTTAGACCGCCAGCCTGCTACAGGCGGGGCTACGGCAACCAGGGATGATCCCCATAGCGGGGCGGCCGTTTCTCAAGAAAGGCGTTACGACCTTCTTGCGCCTCGTCCGTGCGATAAAAGAGGCTGGTGGCCTGACCTGCCAACTCCTGTAGTCCCGTCATGCCGTCGGTTTCCGCGTTAAAACCGGCCTTGAGGCAGCGGATGGCCGTGGGACTCATGGTCATGATGCGGCGCGCCCAGGCCACCCCCTCCTGCTCCAGGGATTGGAGGGGAACCACCCGATTCACCAGCCCCATGGCCAGTGCGGCGGCGGCGTCGTAGCGCTGGCAGAGAAACCAGATCTCCCGGGCTTTGCGCTGCCCCACCAGGCGGGCAAGCTGGGCGGCACCGAGACCGGCGTCAAAGCTGCCCACCTGGGGACCGGTCTGGCCGAAGACGGCGTTCTCGGCCGCCAGGCTGAGATCACAGAGGACGTGGAGCACTTGGCCGCCGCCAATGGCGTAGCCGGCCACCAGGGCAATCACCACCTTGGGCAGGCTGCGGATCAACCGCTGCAGATCCAGCACGTTCAGCCGCGGTAACCCTGTCTCGTCCACGTATCCCCCGTCACCCCGAACGGACTGATCGCCACCGGAGCAGAAGGCAAAGCCCCCGTCCGCAGCAGGTCCCACCCCCGTGAACAGCACCACCCCAAGCCGGGGATTGTCCCGCACCCGGGAGAAGGCGTCAAACAACTCCACCACCGTGCGCGGCCGAAAGGCGTTGCGCTTGCCAGGCCGGTTGATGGCGATCCGGGCAAATCCCTCCCTGCACAGGTCGAAACGGATGTCCTCGTAGGGATGGACCACCTGCCAGAGGGCATCACTGGTCCCCGGCAGGACGGGCTCAGGTTGGGGAGACGTGGGAGGTTGCTGGGGATTCATCACCGTGACAAGGGGGTTCCCCAGTCTCCAACGGCGCCCCGTCCTGGGCCAGCCAGGCGGCCCGCAGCCGTTGCCGTTGCCGGTGGTCCCGCCGGGCATGGGTGGGACAGTGGAGAAGGGCCATGCCATGGCGCCGGGCCTGTCGACTGCCTTGCTCCAGGGCCCGCGCCAGTTGACCAGGTTGGTTCAGGGTGTGACCGGGGACGCCATGGGCGGCAGCCAACGCCAGCTGATCCACGCTCTGGGGCATGGTGAAGAGTTCCTCCATAGAAAACGCGCCGTTGCGAATGGGCAACTGCTCAAAAATGCCACCACCACCGTTGGCGATGAGCACCACCAGCAGGTGGGCGCCGCAGGACTGCAACTGGGGGCGCCACAGCCAACCGTTGCTGTCGTGGAGCAGGGCCAGATCACCACTCACCAGGATGGTGGGCCGCGAGGGGCCAGAGGCCATGGCCAGCCCCGCAGCCAACGACAGAGTGCCGTCAATGCCGGACACCCCCCGAAAACAGGTGACGTGGTGGGGACAGCGGGGCTGGGCAAAGCTTTCCCAGTCCCGAACCGGGGAACTGCTGGCCAGGAGCACCGTGGTGGGAGGCTGCTGATCCAGCCAGCGGCAGATGGCCCAGGCCAGCCATGGTTCTGTGAGGGGGGATGCCTCTAATTGGTGGTCCAGCCACTGCTGCAGGCGGTGCTGCTGCTGCCACCATCCCTGCTGCAGGTCCATGGCCGCCGCCGTTGGCTGGCCGGGGCTGAGTTGGGCCACCAGGGGGGCCAGGCCCTGCCCTGATCGCCAATGGGTCCGCCCCAGGGGATCCCAAAGCCGCTGATCCTGTTCACAGACCTGCACCTGGACCGCTGTTGTCCTCTCCAGCCATGCGGACAGCCGCTGGCTGGGGCTGCAGGGACCCAGGCGCAGAATCTGACCGGGGGTCGGCACCCTGCGAGGGGCTGTCAGCAGCAGGTCGTAGCCGCTCACCACGGGCAGGTCGCCCAGGCCCCGCAACCCACTGCAGGGATCCGCCAGGACAGGCCAGCCCGTGCGCCTCACCAGTTGAGTCACGTGGTGCTGGTAGGCCGCCAGGTCCTGCCCCCGATAGGGGCCCGCAACAATGACTCCGGGCTGATCCCAGTCCAGCGGTGGTGGGGAGCAGGTCGCCGTCGGTCGGTCGGTGGCCGGGGTGGGGTGGGCGACCCCATCGGACTGCTGCCCCAGCCATTGGCGCCGAACGGCCTGCAACTGTGCCTTGCTGGTGTGCAGCGGTTCCTCGAAGGGCTGGTTCACGTGGGTGGGGCCTGGCGCCTGCACACCACCGTGGTGGTGCGGACCACGGGCAGCCGCGAGGGCCTCCTGCACCAACGCCTTGGGGAAGGTGGTGGTCCCCGGCAGGGGCAACTGCACCATGCGCCGCACACAGGCCAGGAGAAATTCCTCCTGGGGAGCCGTCTGGTTGGCCCCGCAGTGTTTGCGGTGGAGCGGGCGATCAGCAGTGAGCAGAACCAGGGGCAAGCCGCCCAAGTCAGCCTCGCTACAGGCGGGCAGCAGATGGGCCACGGCTGAGCCGGAGGTGGTGAGTACGGCCACAGGGGCCCCGGTCCCGCGAATCAGGCCCAGGGCCAGGAAGGCCGCGGAGCGCTCGTCAATGCTGGTGTGACGCACGAGGCCAGGGGTGAGCGTTGCCGCCACCGCCAAGGGTCCCGAGCGACTCCCCGGACAAATTACCCCATGGACCACGCCAGCCCCCCGCAACACTTGCCACAGTTGCAAGGACCAGAGGAGGTTGATGGCAGCCTGATCCATACCGTCAATTCTGCTGCTTGCCTTGCCTGCTTCTCAACCGGACCCGGACCACGCACCCATGGACAACCCATGGCGCCGTGGATGGCGTCATAGGTGGCGCACCCTGTTGAGCCTGGCCCTGGTGGTGGCACTCACCATGGCTGTGCGCCAGTGGGTCATGGAACCCCGCTGGATTCCCTCCGGCTCCATGGCGCCCACCCTACAGGTGCGGGACCTTCTGGTGGTGGATAAATTGAGTCCCCGGCTGGGCTGCACTCCCCAACTGGGGGACGTGGTGGTGTTCCAGCCACCGGATGCCCTGCTGGCCATGGGCTACGACAGGTCCCAGGTGTTGATCAAGCGGGTTGTGGGCCTGGCTGGTGATCGGGTCGCTGTCCATGGAGGCCGGCTGGAGCGCAATGGCCAAGCCTTACGGGAGCCCTGGACCGCCGCACCCATGGCCTATGAACAACTGGAGATCACCGTTCCACCCGACCAGCTTTGGGTATTGGGGGACAACCGCAACAACAGCCTGGACTCCCATGTTTGGGGACCTTTGCCCCGGGACCGCGTGGTGGGCCATGCCCTCATCCGCTACTGGCCGCCGCGGCGCTGGGGTGGGATTGCGAGCCTGCCCAGGGTCGGGTGCGGTGATCACCACTCTTGAGCCTGGCCTTGGGCCGAGGGAACCTTGGACAGGGTGGGTTAGGGTTGGAGGAGTCATGTGCCATGTCTCGATGTTCAATGTGGAATTTTTGACGAGTGACACCGAGGCCATCCATGGCAATCCTCTGATTCAGTATTTGCAGCAGCAGAATCCGGAGGTTTTGCGGCGTGTTGCCCACTCCGCCAGTGGGGATATTCAGGACATTATTCGTCACAACGTCCAGGGGTTGCTGGGCATGATTCCCAGTGAGCAGTTTGACGTGAAGATCAGCACCAGCCGGGACAACCTGGCAGGCCTCCTGGCCTCCGCTATGATGACAGGCTATTTTCTGCGCCAGATGGAGCAGCGCATGGAACTGGACAAGACCATGTTCATGGGTCTCCCGGAGGAGGACAAGCCGCTGCCCTGAGGCGACCACCCGGCAGCCCTTGGGAGGGTGGCCACTTAACATGCCCTCTGTTTGCCTTTGACACAGCCATCCCATGGCCAATGTTGACCGGGCGCCGAGCCGCACCATGCCCAACCTTCTGCACGTGCTGCCGGCCTTTGCCGATAGGGGGGAGTTGCGCCTCAACGTGATCGTGGAACTCAACGCCACCACCATCAACAAGTACGAGCTCATCACGGAGACGGGCCACCTGAAGCTGGATCGGGTTGGCTTCTCATCGCTGGCCTACCCGTTTGCCTATGGCTGTATTCCTTCCACGTGGGATGAGGACGGGGATCCCCTGGACGTGGAGATCATTGGCGTGACGGAGCCCTTGATTCCAGGATCGGTCTGTGAGGCCCGCATCATTGGCGTCATGAAGTTTGACGATGGGGGCGAAGTGGACGACAAGGTGATCGCCGTGCTGGCGGATGACAAGCGCATGGACCACATCCGTCGTCACCAACAACTGGGGGACCACTGGCGCCAGGAAACCGCCTACTATTGGGAGCACTACAAAGACCTGAAAAAACCCGGCACCTGCTCGGTGAACGGGTTCTTTGACACGGAAGAGGCCCTGAAGGTGATTCAGGCCTGTGAGCAGCGCTATCAGGAGACCATTGCTCCACTGTTGGTGGATTGAGTCTTGAAATTGAGAGCCTTGCACCAGAACGCCCCCGCGCCACCGAACA
>NZ_FITM01000132.1 GCF_900047545.1 Candidatus Synechococcus spongiarum | reverse complement strand
GCCATGGCTTCCTTGAAGGACGTGGTGGCCGGCAGCGGGAGGCTAGCAGGGGTTAGGCAAGTGGCTTTCCAGTAGGCGATCCACCTTGGCCTCCAACTTGCCCAGTCCGTCTTTCAAGTCACTACGCAGGGCGTCAAACTGCCGGTTCTGCCTGGTTTTGAGGTCGTCGAACTGCTTGTCCAGTTTGTTCCACAGGAAGATCAGGACGGTCACGATCACACCGGCACAGGCGGCCATGGCGCCAACCACCGCAGCCATGATCATCAGCGTTGGGGGAATCGACGGCATTGGGCCGGCTGGATTCGGGTTGACCCTACTCAAAAACTGTCCCGAACCAGCTTTCCACCCCAGTGGGAGTCATGCTAAGCTAATTGCAGTGCGACAACCAAGTACACGTCGCCGCAGGGCCTGCGGAGACGCTAAACGACTGTGGAGCCAAAGGTCAGACGGGTTCGCCCGTCCTTGGTCGTGAAGCAGTAACCCACCTGAACCGGGCAAAGCGCGCTTTGTTCGGGAGAAGGAATCCTCGTCCCGACCGACGAGGTGGAGGTCAAGTTTCAGTTCAGTGCCATCAACGGCAGCATCCTCTCCCAACGCTGCCTAAGGCCAGGCAAAGGGTTGCCGCCGTTTCCAGGACAACCCTCTGTCTCTTCCCACATGACATCCGACTCCCTGTTGTCGGCTGGTTCCCCAGCCGCTGGTTTTGATTGCTTCGGCTTGCGCGACGAACTACTCCAGGCTCTTGTCGCCAGCGGCTATCGCCAGCCCTCCCCTGTGCAGACACAGACCATCCCCCTGCTGCTGCAACGTCGTGACCTGATTGCCCAGGCCCAGACAGGAACGGGCAAAACGGCCGCCTTTGCCCTGCCCTGTCTCCACAACCTGGATGCCCAGCAGCGCTGTTGCCAGGTGTTGGTGCTGACGCCCACCCGGGAACTGGCCCTGCAGGTGGCCAAGTCTTTTGCCCGCTATGGGGCGCAACTGCCCCAGGTGCGGGTTCTGCCCATCTATGGGGGCAGCGACTTTCGCCCCCAGATTCAAGGATTGAGGCGGGGTGCCCAGGTGGTGGTGGGGACCCCGGGGCGGGTCATGGACCACATGCGTCAAGGCACCCTCAGCCTCGACGGCCTGCGGGGCCTAGTGCTGGACGAAGCCGACGAGATGCTGCGCATGGGCTTCATCGACGACGTGACCTGGATCATGGAGCGCACCCCCACGGAGCGTCAGTTGATGCTCTTCTCCGCCACCATGCCGCCGGAGGTACGCCAACTCTCCGGGCGCTTTCTCCGGGATCCCGCTGAGGTGACCATTGCCACCTCCAAGGCCGACACCCAGCGCATCCGCCAACAGTTGCTCATGGTCCATGCCAGCCAGAAGCTGCGGGCCCTGGTTCAGGTGCTGGACACGGAAGCCAGTGAAGCCACCATGGTGTTTGTGCGCACCAAGCAGGCGACGGTGGAGGTGTCGTCTGCGCTGGACGGCCATGGCTACCGCTGCGCAGCCCTCAACGGCGACGTGGTGCAAAGCCAGCGGGAGCAGGTGATTGAGCGGTTGCGCTCCGGCCGTGTGGACGTGGTGGTGGCCACGGACGTGGCGGCCCGAGGCATCGACGTGGAGCGCATCACCATGGTGATCAACTACGACGTTCCCCTGGATGCGGAGGCCTATGTTCACCGCATCGGCCGCACGGGACGGGCTGGGCGGCAGGGCAGGGCCCTGCTGCTGGCCACACCCCGGGAGCGTCGTCTGGTGCAGGCCATTGAGCGGGCCAACGGTCAGCAGTTGGAGGTGATGGACGCTCCCGATGCCGATACGGTCAATCGGCACCGGCGCCAGCGCTTCAAGGAGCGCATCCTGGGGGCGCTGGACGGGGCTGACGTGCCCGTCTTTGAACAGTTGGTGCAGGAGTTGAGTGCAGAGAAATGCCTGCCTGTGGAGCACATCGCCGCTGCGCTGGCCCAGCTTGTGCAGGGGGCCAAGCCGTTTGCCTGTTCTGCGGAAGAGCCGCCTGTGCTCCGCCTGAACCCGCGACGCCAATCCCGGCCGCTGGCGGCCCACATGGAGCGTTACCGCATTGAGGTGGGCTGGAAACACCGGGTCAAGCCCAGTAACATTGTGGGCGCCCTGGCCAACCAGGCAGGCATCCGTGGGCAATCCATTGGTCGGATTCATATTTTTGATGAGCACAGCACCGTGGATCTTCCTAAGGATTTGCCTGAGGATCTGTTTGCCACGCTGCGCAACATGCGGGTGGTAAGCAAGCCTCTGCGCATCCGCAAGCTGGAGGTCAGCGCGGTGTAGGGTCCCGTTCCTCTGCCCTCAGCGCTTTTTCTCCAAACCTAGGTAGAGCAGGAACCACAGCAATGCCAAGGCCCCTGACCCCGCCGCCACCGCAATCCCGAGGGGGTGATCCCAGCGGAGCAGGCCCGCAAACGCCACCAGCAATGCACTGCTCACCATGCGGGACCCGTCACGGCGGTTGTCGGTGAACAGTCGCCGCAGGAACGGAAGCATGGATCTCAGGGGTGAAGTCATGGAGCAGCTAGCCTAGGGCCCGCGCCCGCAGGGCCAAGGATGCCTGGGCCTGGCCTTGGAGAAGGGCCAGCCCCATGGCGGCGGCCCAGCGCAGTTGCTCTTCCTGGGAGACATCTTGTAGGGCTTGCAGAGCGTCCCGGTGGTCTGTGAGGGCCAATTCCCCCATGGCCACTGCCGCAGCGATGCGGGATTTTCGGTATTGGGGAGCTGTTTGCTCCAATCCCTGCTTCAGCCAGGCGCTCCGCCCATGGTGTCCCCCCAGACCCACCAGGCGCATGAGCATGTAATGGCCGCCGTAGTCGCTGCTGTGGTGGTGGTGCAGTTGCTCCAGAATTGCAACCTGACTGGTTCCGGATAGTTGAAGAATGCCTGCGGCGGCGCTGTATTGGCAATTCTCGTCTCGTTGCAGCAATAACCGGATCCAGCCGGCGGGGGTGTTGTCCGTGGGTTCAGGTTGGCCAATGAGTTGCAGCCGGCGGGGGTCGTCATGGCAGAGTTCATCCAGGAGGGTCGCCACCGGCGCTGGGGGATGGCCGTTAGCCAGGGCACGACGGGCCAGGGAAAACGCCGTCAGCGCCCGCAGGGGCATGGAGGTGGGTGTATGCACCACGGCCGCCAAATGCTCCGGTTGCCCCGCCAGACCCAGGTCAATCACTGCGGTTCGCCGCTGCCCCGCCTCCGGATCCTGAAGACGGCTCAGCACAGGCTGCAACAGCGTGCCAGGGCCGCCCTGGCGCACCAGATAGGCCCGCGCCGCCCCGTCCAGGAGGCGATCTGGATGGTTGATGCAGCCCTCCACGGCAGTCCTGGCGCCGTGGAGCTCCAGACGGGTGAGGCACTGAATCACGGCCCGCTGTTGGGTTCCGGGACCATGGAGCGCCCCCACCAAAGCTTCGGTGAGTTGATGCGGGTCCATGGTTTGGCCAGCGGCCCAGAGTCGGGAGAGGCTGTTGGCGGCGCTGACCACCGCCCCTGCATCACTGCTGCCCAGGGCCTCCACCACCCGCGCCACACTGCGGGGATCGGGGCGACGCCCCAGGGCCTCCAGGGCTTTGCGGCGTGTGAGCCGCTCGTTGATGCCGTGGCCACGCCATGCGGATGCCGCCAGCAGAGCGTTGAGGGATTCCGGGCTGCTGGCGGCCCCCAGGCGGGTGGCGGCAACATACTGCAGCCCAGGGTTGGGAAGGTTGGCGGTGGGGCTGTGCAGCACCTGAATGGCCTCCTGCTCATCCAGCCAGCCGAACAGGCTGTCAAAGCGCTCAGCCATGGGGGGCGCCGTGGGTGTCCATGGCCTCCAGGCTTTCGCGGGTGGTGCAGCGGGCCAGGCGATTCCAGCAGTCCAACTCCTGATAGGGCCGCGACAGCAGCTCGTCCCGCAAGCCTGCCAGCCCCAGGGCCCCTGTGAACACAGCCCCCGCAATGCTGTCCACGGCGGTGAAGTCCGCCCCCCGCAGATCGGCGGCCCGGAAATCACAGCCATCCAACTGGGCATAGGCAAAGCGGCTGCCCCTGAGCAACGCACCACAGAAGCGGCTGCGGCGCAGGTCCCCGTTGGCAAAGCCCAGGTCTTGCATCAGGGCGCCACGGCAGTCTGCCCCACTCAGATAGATCCCCAACATGAACGCCCCCCGCAGATCCATGCCCTGCAGATCGGCGGTGTTAAGAAACGCGCCACCCAGCTTTGCCCCAGGCCCCACGGCGCCGGAGCGTGCATGGGCAAAACCTGGTGGCCAGCGGGTCAGAGCGTCGTAGCGGGCCAGGCTGAGGTCGGCCCCTTCCAGGCGTGCGTCCCCCAGGTTTGCGCCCCGCAGATCGGCGCGGCAGAGCTTCACCCCCCGCAGATCTACCACCCCAAGCTGGCGGCCCTGCCAGTTGGTTCCTCGTAGATCGGCATGTTGTTCGCGAGCCTCGGCCATGGTGCTGATGCAGTCTCCCCAGCTTGTGGCAGCGACAGGGCACCATGGACGGGTCTGCCATGGGTTGTTGTCTTTTTCTCCGCCACGCTCAATGGTGGACTTCCTGCGTCTCAGTGCCGGAACCTGGTTATCGGTGCGCAGCGTCCATCATTTTGACTTCTCCCCGGACCAATCCGGGGAGTCCAACCTGATCATCACCCTGCTGGAGCAGGGGGATGAGGCGGTGCAACGGGTTTGCGCCCAACAACAGGTTCCCGGCAGTACCGCCACCATGGGGGCCCGCTTCCAATGGCAGGGCAACCATCGCCAGGGGCCGGCCGATGAGCGCTATGGGGCCGTGCTGGTGGACCTGCCGGGTCCGGGCCAGGGTTGTGGTCGTCTGGTGCGGGACGTGGGTTACGTGGAGGCCACACCGGTGATCAGCCCCTATCGCTTTGGCGAGGACGGTCTGCTCACCATTCACACCGTCTACGACCGCAACGTGGGCAGAGAGCGCTGCTGGTTTCTCAACGAGGACGTGCGGGTGCGGGTGGGCACGGTCCAACTTATGGATGGTCCCAACCTGGTGAGCTACGCCACGGAAACCCGTTGTACGCCGCTGGAGGAGTTGGAGAAGCTGCGGCGGGAGGCGCAGGGGCGTTGTGAATCAAGCTGAAGATGGGGAGGGGAGTGGGTTGACAAATCGAGGATAAGCCTTAAACTGCCTTTACTAAACGGGATTGGTAATTTAGAGTTGATGAGTCATTTGGGTAGGGTGGCCGGTGGCCAGAGAGAATCTTCCAAGGCCCCCCTGGAGTTTTCTTATCCTTGTCAAGCATGGACAAAGCAAAGCTAGATAATAGCTTCCGAGAAGATCTATCGTCCCAGTTGCTTGCCAAGACTTTGATTAACAG
>NZ_FITM01000147.1 GCF_900047545.1 Candidatus Synechococcus spongiarum | reverse complement strand
TTGTGTGCGGAGTCTTGTCCGGTGTGAGCCGCCATGGGATGCGTGTGTCTGGGTATGATCAACCAGACACAAGCTCAAGAATTGAGCTTGTTGTGTGACTGTGTTGGGCTGATTTTGACTGGCGTAGTCCGACCATAACTATGTAAAATCCTCTGTGGCTCTCTCTTGAAGGCCAATTCAGAGGTTCCCTAGTTGTAGTTGCATAAAATCAAGGGGAAGACTTTGGCCTGTCGCTCAGAGGTGACTGCACGGAAGGCTGATCTGGGCAGGCGCCATGGCGCAGTATCCCCGTAACCATGGCCCACTGGAGCCGCTCATCCAGGGGGCTCAGCCACAGAATCAAGGGGGCGCGCCCCATACTGGGGCGCCGGCATTGCCTAAACTTGCGCCGTGTTGCTCCCATTGTGATGACTCCCCAAGTTGGCGAGGCGGCGCCTCCATTCACCCTGCCAGATGCCTCTGGCCAGTCGGTTTCATTAGCTGACTTTGCCGGACAACGGGTGGTGGTCTACTTCTATCCCAAGGACGACACTCCGGGCTGCACCAGGGAGGCGTCCAGCTTTCGGGATGCGTGGTCTGTCTTTGAGAAGCACAACATCAAGGTGCTGGGCATCAGCAAAGATCCCGCCAGCAGCCACACCAAGTTCATCGACAAGTACCAACTTCCCTTCACCTTGCTCACCGATGCGGAACCATGCCCCGTGGCCCTGGCCTACGGGAGTTACGGGCCCAAGACGTTCATGGGCCGTGAATACGTGGGCATGTCCCGCCACACGTTTGTGGTGGATCCGGAAGGCCGGGTGGAAAAGGTGTACACCAAAGTGAAGGCCGACGCCATGGCCAGCCAGATCCTCAGCGACCTGGGCCTCGATTGAGGTTCAGGCGTCAAGCCCTCCACCATCGGTCCTGGTCCGCAGCCGCAGCAAACCCTTCAACACCAGATGCGGGTCATGGTGAAGGGCCAGTTCCCTGGAGGCCAGTTGCCCAGCCGCCAGTTGGGTGTGAATTGCCTCCTGCAAGAGGGGAGCGTCACCGCCGGTGAGCCAGCACTCCCGGACGACCGCAGCCGTCGCCAGTGCCGCCATGGTGTTCACCACGGCGGCACTCAGACCGTGGATCACCCCATCCACCATGGCGTTGACGGTATCGGTGGCCAAGAAGCCAGGCTTGGCTGGATTCCAGGGCAAGGTTGGCCATGCCCTGGCCTGCGGGGAGACCACGCAGGGAAGGGAAGCAGTTCTCTGATGCAGGCTCTCAAGTTGCAACGCCACGCCCGGCAGGATGCGCCCTCCAGCAAAGCTGCCGTTGGAGGTCACGGCTGTCATGGTCAAGGCGGTGCCGGCATCCACCACCAGCACCCCGCCACCAGCGCTGCAACCAAACGCCTGCCAGCCCCCCAGCGCCCGGTCCACTCCCACGTGGGCGGGACAGTTGGCCAGGGGCATCTGACAGGTCTCAACTGGTGGGGGCCATGAACCCAGGCGAGTCTCCACCGATGGGGGGATCAATCCCACCGCGGCCCAGCGCATCGTGGCGGGCTGCACCTGCCAGGGGGGCCAATCCCCGTCCCAATGCTGGAGCAACGGCCCTGGGCCTGAACTCTGCGGTGTGCCCAAGCCCCAGTGCAAGCGGCTATTGCCCACCAGCAGCGCTGTAACGGCCATCAACCCGGTGGGTGCGCCGTGGCGGTAGAGGCGGTCTCCTCTAGATGCAGACCACATTCCCCGTGGGGGCGTTGCCCCCGGAAACGAGTGGACCGACCGGACACCTGGCCGTCAGGGGCGCTGGAGTGCCAGTCCCCAACCGTGCTGTAACCCTCCTTGAACAGGGGATGCTGGGGCAGCCCGTGCTCCTCCAGGTAGTAATAGATGTCTTTGCTGGTCCAATCCAGTAGGGGATGGAGGGTCCAACGCCCCCGCAACCGGTCCAGCACGGTCATGGAACGGCGGTGGGCGGTTTGGTTGCGACGCACCCCGCTGGCCCAGCAGCGCACATCCAGTTGGTCCAGGGCTGTTTCCAGGGGCTCCACCTTGCGCATCTGTAGGTAGCGCTCCATGTCCCCAGGCTGGTCCGATTCCCAAAGGAGACCATACAGGGCCTCCATACGGGCGGCGCTGAGCACGGGTTGGGCCACGTGCAACTCGAAGCCTAGCCGCTCTTCCAGCTCCCTGGCATAGCGGTAGGTTTCACGGGGAAGGTAGCCCGTATCCACCCACACCACGGGAATGGCCGGTGCCGCCCGGTGGGCCATGTGGAGCAGCACGGCAGACTGGATGCCAAAGCTGGTGGTGAGCACAAAACTGCGCCCAAACTCCGCCGCACACCAGGCCAACTGGCCGGCAGGGGGCAGGGCGGACAGGCTGCTGCGCACTGTTGTCAAATCCTGGCCGGCCACCACTTCCCCCGTAGCAGGCCCCGCGATGCCCTGATTGAGGTCGGCAAAGCGCATTGGCCCGGCTGAATTGACCATCATCATGGCGGTGGCGTGTACTCCATCTTTTCACCTATCACCCCATGATGTGGATGGCTAGCGTCACGCACAATGCAATCGTCCCATGGTGGCCAGTTTCGTGTGGTGGTGGTTGGAGGTGGTTTTGCCGGCCTCACCACTGCCCTGGCTCTTGCCCACAAGCGCAGCAGTGTGTCGGTTGTGCTGGTGGAGCCCCAGGATCATTTCCTCTTCACCCCCCTGCTCTATGAGCTGCTCAGTGGTGAGTTGCAGACCTGGCAGGTGGCGCCAAAGCTGGAACACCTGCTGGCAGGGCACGGCATTGCCTGGCTGCAAGACCGGGTCACCAGCATTAACCGCCAGACCCGCTGCCTCACCACCAGCAGTGGTCGCAATCTGAGCTTTGATCGTCTTGTGCTGACATGTGGGGGGGTCCTGCAGTCCTTTGGTGTTGAAGGCGTTACGGACCATGCCGTTGGCTTCCGCACCATGGCTGATCTGCGGCGCCTGCAACACCTGGTGCAACGGCTGCAAACAACCCGGCCCCAACCCCTGCAACGCCTGGCCATTGTCGGGGCAGGCGCCAGTGGCGTGGAGCTGGCGTGCAAGTTGGCTGATCTACTGGTGGGCAAGTCGCTCATTGAGCTCATTGAGCAGGGGGACAAGATCCTGCCGGGAAGCCGTGAGTTCAATCGCCAGCAGGCCCTGACGGCGTTGCAACAACGGGATGTGTCGTTGCGCTGCCGTAGTCGCGTGCAGGGGGTGGCGGCGGATCACCTTACCCTTCTCGTTCAGGGAGAGACGGAAACCCTTCCCTGTGCTGGCGTGATCTGGACAGCGGGCCTGGCCGTGGCGCCCCCGCTTCTGCTGCCGTCGGCGCCGGTGGGCCCCCAGGGGCAGCTCATCTGCCAGGCAGACCTGCGGCTGGCGGGGGAGGAGGCCGTCTTTGCCGCCGGTGACGTGGCGGCAGTCCCAGACAAGAGAAGGCAGCAGCCCCCGCCAGCCACGGCCCAGGTGGCCATGCAGCAGGCGCCGGTGCTGGCCCATAACGTTCTGGCCTCCCTTGATGGGGAGCCCCTCCAGGACTTCCATTGGAACGACCTGGGGGAGATACTGAGCCTTGGTCGTGGCCAGGCCACCATCACGGCCAAGGGGTTCACTATGGCGGGACCAACGGCGGCCAGGTTGCGGGAAGTCACCTATCTGGTGCGGATGCCCGGAGCGGGGCACCGCCTGGCGGCGGCCGTGGGCTGGCTGGGGGAACACTTGGGGCCATGACCACCCTGCCTCGTCCCCGTGGCTTACTCATCGACGCCATGGGCACCCTCCTGGAACCCGCTGCTCCCGTGGCGCTCACCTATGCCCAGGCGGCGGCGGCCGTGGGTATTACGGTGTCCCCCGAGCACGTTGATCCCGCCTTTCGTGCGGCCTATGGATCAGCGCCGCCCATGGCGTTTCCGGATCGGTCGCCGAAGTCTCTGGATCAGCGGGAAAAGGAATGGTGGCTGGCCTGTGTGGGGGACACCTTTCAACGGGCCGGCCAGCCGTTGGAGAAGGCGGCGCTGCGGAAGCTGACTTGTCAACTCTTCTACCACTACGCCAGCCCAGAGGCCTGGGTGGTGCCGGAAGACGTGCCCCGTTGCCTACAGCGTTGGCACGGCGCCGGTCTCAAGCTGGCCGTGGTGAGCAACTTTGACAGCCGCCTGGATGCCTTGCTGGAGACCCTGGGGCTGCGCCGCTGGTTCACGGCCGTGCTCGTCTCAAGCCGTTGCGGGGTGGCCAAGCCCGATCCCCGGTTATTTCAGCTTGCCCTGGAGCGGCTGAGGCTGGCGCCCCATGAGGTGTGGCACCTGGGCGACACCGCGGCAGATCTACAAGGGGCCCGGGCGGCTGGAATCCGTTGCATTCTGGTGCAACGGACACAACCTGACCCGGCCACCACGGCGCCGGGCATGATGGAGGCTTGAATGAAGGGCTGCCGAGCCTCTCATGGACGCTCTCGTCACCCTGCTGATCTTGGTGCTGGCCATTGCTCTGTTCATCACGGCGGCCTTGCCGCCTGAAGTGGTGGGCCTGCTGGCCATGGGGCTGCTCATGGCCACCGGGGTGCTCTCCCCTGCCGAGGCCCTGGCCGGCTTTGCCAGCCCTGCGGTGATCACCCTGCTGGCCATGTTCGCCCTCTCGGCAGGGTTGTTCCGCAGTGGCGCCCTGGATCGCTTGCGGGAGTTGATGGGGGGCAACCGCATGAGGCACCCCCGGCAGTTGATCCAATTGTTTGTGGTGGCCATTGGACCCCTGGCGGGCATCCTGGCCAACACCCCCATCGTCGCCACCTTGATCCCGGTGGTGGAGGCCTGGTGTCAGCGCCGGGGCCTGCCGCCGTCGCGCCTGTTGCTGCCCCTCTCCACCGCCACCATCCTGGGGGGCACCCTCACCTTGATTGGCACCTCCACCAACCTCCTGGCCAGCGACCTGAGCCGCAGTGTTGGTGAAGAAATGGGATTCAACGGGGGCCTCCAACTCTTGACGCTGACGCCCATTGCCCTGCCGCTGTACGTGCTGGGCGGCGCCTACTTGATCTGGGTGGCGCCCCACCTGTTGCCGGAGCGGAACCGTGACGGGCTGGAACTTTTGGCCAGCCTCAGTCGTGATGGCTACCTGACGGAGGTGGAGGTGCCTGCCAACTCCATCCTGGTGGGCCAGACCCTGCACAACAGCCGTCTACAGCGCCGCTTTGACGTGGATGTTCTGGAGTTGCAACGGGGGGGTGAGCGGTTCTCGCCCCCCTTTGCGGATCGGGTGCTCAGCGGTGGGGACCGCCTGCTGCTGCGGTGCAGCCGGGCCGATCTGCTGCGGTTGCAGCAGGAGCACACCGTGATCCTGGCGGTCCCGGCATCCGGGGAGCAAGGCGCCGAGGAAACGGCCACCCAGCGGATGGTGGAAGTGCTGCTGCCTGCTGGCTCCTTCCTGGCTGGGGCCTCGCTGCGGGAGTTGCGGTTTCGGCAGCGCTTCAATGCCACGGTCATTGCCCTGCGCCGTGGCCAGGAGCTGGTGCGGGAACGGCTGGGGCAGGTGGTGTTGCGGGCCGGGGACGTGCTGTTGCTCCAGGCGCCTCTGGACAGTCTCCGGGGTCTTCAAGCCAGCAGTGATCTGGTGGTGATGGACAAAATTGAGCACGAATTGCCCGCCACCGCCAAAAAATATCCCACCATCCTCATCGGCCTGGCCGTCCTGGTGGTCAGTGGTCTGGGGATCATGCCCCTGGTGGCCGCAGTTTGTTTGGGGGTGGTGGCCATGGTGGTGGTGGGCAGCCTTCGCCCTGGCGATCTCCAGCAGGCGGTGCGTTGGGAGTTGATCCTGCTGGTGGGGTCCCTGTACGGCTTCAGCACGGCGCTGGTGAAAACCGGTCTGGCGGGGGAGATGGCCACCCGACTGGTGACCTTGACCGGGGACTGGCCAGCCTACGGGGTGCTGGTCACCATTTATCTGGTCACCACCCTGACCACGGAAGTGATGAGCAATGCCGCCGCGGTAGTGCTCTGCCTGCCAATAGCTGCCCGCATTGGCCTGGATCTGCAGATTGACCCCATGGCCTGCGTGGTATGCATTGTCTTTGCAGCAAGCTGGAGCTTTATCACCCCCTTTGGGTATCAGACCAACTTGATGGTGTTTGGCCCGGGAGGCTACCGCATCCAGGACATGGTGCGCTACGGCACCCCCCTCACGATCCTGGCGACGCTGCTGGTGCCCCTGCTGACGGTTTGGCAATTCGGCCTTTAAGTAGGATCCCTGGCCATGCCCCTGCATCCGGCCATGGTCCCACCCAGCCCCAGCACCACCACCGGCAACGAGAAAGAGGTGGTGCGCGCCTATTTCAACGGGACTGGTTTTGAGCGCTGGCGCCGCATCTACAGCAACACCCAGGACGTGAACAGGGTACAGGAGCACATCCGCCGCGGCCACAACAAAACTGTTGCCGCCGTGCTGCATTGGCTTCAGGAGGACGGCGACGTCAAGATCCGCAGCTTCTGTGATGCCGGCTGTGGCGTGGGTTCCCTCACCCTGCCCCTGGCGGCCATGGGCGCCAGGCGGATTGCCGCCAGCGACCTGTCTGAAGCCATGTTGTCCGAAGCCCGACAGCGGGCTGTTGCCGCCGGCGTCAGCGCTGAGCAAGTGCGGTTTCATGTGGCTGATTTGGAGGCCCTGGGGGGTGAATTCCACACGGTCGTCTGCCTGGACGTGTTCATCCATTACCCCCAACAGGCAGCGGAGGCCATGGTGCGCCACCTGGCCAGCTTGAGTCAGAATCGTCTGATCGTCAGCTTTGCCCCCTACAGCCTGTCCCTGTCCCTGCTCAAAGCCGTCGGCAGCATGTTCCCCGGCGCCAGCAAGGCGACCCGGGCCTACACCCTGAAAGAATCCGGCATTGTGGCCGCCGCCGCCGCCGCCGGATTTCGGCCCACCGGTCGTCATCTGTTTTGCAATGCACCGTTTTACTTTTCACGGCTGCTGGAATTCCAGCGGTGTTAATGCTTCGCCTCAGCGCGGACAGTGGCAAAGATCTCCTCCAGGATGGCTGCGGCGCCCTGGTCCTTGAGGGCCACGGCCAGTTGTCGGCCCACCGCTTCGGGGGTGTGACGGGGGCCGTGGCGTTGGTTCCGGATCAGGGTTTGGCCATCCAGACTGGCCACCATGCCGGTGAGTATCACAGTCTCGCCGTTGATGGCGCTGTTGACCCCGATGGGCACCTGACACCCCCCTTCCAGTTCCCGCAGAAAGGCCCGTTCCGCCAAGCAGCGGTCCCGGGTGTCGTCATGGTTCAGAACGCGGATCTGCTCCAGAACCTCCTGGTTGTCGGCCACACACTCAATGCCAAGGGCCCCCTGACCCACCGCGTGGAGGGAAATTTCAGGGGCAATCACCTGGTGGATGCGACCGGCCAGCCCCAACCGCTCCAACCCCGCTGCCGCAAGAATCAGTCCGTCGTAAAGACCGGCATCCAACTTCTCCAGCCGGGTGAGCACATTGCCCCGAACATCCTTGAACACCAAGTGGGGATAATGGTGGCGCAACTGGGCCAGACGGCGCAGCGAACTGGTGCCAATGCGGCTGCCCTCCGGCAGGGTCTCCAGACGATGCTCCTTGAAACGCCCATTGACGGCCAGCACGTCGGCGGGATCTTCCCGCGCCGTGATGCAGCCCAGCATCAACCCCTCCGGCAGGGCCGTGGGTAGATCCTTGAGGGAGTGGACAGCAATCTCGGCCCGCCCCAGAAACATCTGGGCTTCCAACTCCTTGGTGAACAAGCCCTTATCACCAATTTTGGCAAGGGCCACGTCCAACACCTTGTCACCCTGGGTGGCCATGGCCTCCACCGACACCTGTAAACCCGGATGGGCCTTTTCCAGTTCTACCTTGACCCAGTTTGTCTGCACCATGGCCAACTGGCTGCGACGGGAGGCAATGCGGAGACAGGCGGCTTGGATCACCGGAGAGGGGTGCGGGCAATGCCAGCCACCATAGGCTGCCGACCTAGCGTTGCCCTACTTGATGTATTCCTTGAGGACACCGTTGCGGTTGGGGTGGCGCAGCTTGCGCAGGGCCTTGGCCTCAATCTGGCGAATCCGCTCCCGGGTCACCTCAAAGATCTGGCCAATGTCTTCAAGGGTTTTCATGCGGCCATCATCCAGACCGTAGCGCAGGCGCAACACATCCCGTTCCCGAGGACTCAGGGTGGCCAACACACTTTCCAGATCCTCCCGCAACAGGTTCTTGGCCACGTCCTGGTCAGGATTCTCGGTGCCGGACTCGATAAAGTCCCCGAGGCGAGAATCCTCCTCCTTGCCAATGGGTGTTTCCAGAGAAATGGGCAACTGGGCACTCTTGGCGATGAAGCGCAACTTCTCAATGGTCATCTCCATGCGTTCGGCAATTTCCTCTTCACTGGGTTTGCGGCCCAACTCCTGGCTCAGGGTTTTGGTGCTCTTTTTGATGCGGGAGATTGTTTCGTAGAGATGGACAGGCAGGCGGATGGTGCGGGATTGATCGGCGATGGCGCGGGTGATGGCCTGGCGGATCCACCAAGTGGCATAGGTGGAAAACTTGTACCCCTTCTCATGGTCGAATTTTTCCGCCGCCCGCACCAGACCCAGGCTTCCTTCCTGAATCAAGTCCTGGAAGGAGAGGCCGCGGTTCATGTACTTTTTCGCAATGGACACCACCAAGCGCAGATTTGACTGCACCATCTTCTCCTTGGCCCGCCGACCCAGCTTCAGACGTCTCTTGAAGTTGCGACAGGGCATGGAAACCTGTTCAGCCCACTCACTCACGGAGGGGTAGCGCTCGTTTTCATGGAAGTAGGTCTCCGCCGCCTGCTCCAGGTACAGCAGGTCGGCAATTTTCCGCGCCAACTCAATCTCCTCGTCCGGGCGCAAGAGGCGAATACGGCCAATTTCCTGGAGATAGACGCGAATGGAGTCTTCCGTGTACACCCCCTTTACGCCCGCCCTGGCAGAAGACTGGGCACCATGACGGGAACGCTTTTGCGCTCCCGGAGTTGTTTTGGCGTTCGCTGCACCGCTGCTGTCGGAGCGGGCTGCAGCGGGGGATTGGGTCCCAGTGGGTGCGGCCTTGATCTTGGCCGGGCTTTTCGTCTTTTGGGGTTGATTGGACAGATCAGCCTGGACAACAGCAGGTTGTGGCCCCGCAGAGCCCCGGTCCCTGGTGAGGGACGGGCTGGCGGCCAGGGCGTGCCCGGAGCTCATGGGTTCCGGTTTCTGCCCCCTGGGATCCCTGCGCGGGGATGGGACCTGTTGTCCGAGGGCGGGCTGTTGTTGTACCGATCTGGCCTTCAACAAGGCAGCTTTCGCCCGCGCCAGTCCTTTGACGGTGAGGCGGATTTTGACCCGGGTTCCATTGGCCTGGGCAGTGGCACTGAGTCTGCGCAGAATGGCCCTGAGGCGTGCCAGCCTCTGTTTGATGGCAGCGCTGGGCATGGCTTCGGCGCCAATTCCCTTAGCTGCAGCTGCCTCGCCCGCCGTCACCTGGTGAAGACCGGCTGCTGAAGCTGAACCGTTGTTGCTAGCGCCATTGCCTGATCCACCGGAACCTGTTGCTGTAGAGGGGGGAAGCATGGGTGCCAGCCAGCTGGCGGGGTGCTGCTGGATGTTGAGGGACCTCTGAGGCAGTGCTTCCGACAACGACTGTCCAGACTGGAGAAACTGTGGGGGCTGCAGCAGCCTGTCTTTCATGGCCACAGAAGGAAGACCTTTGGGCATCTGCTGGGCGTTGGTTGTGCGTTCTGCACAATCTGCTTTTGCGGAAAGTGGACTCATGGGCAAGGAACCTGGTGGGACATGAACAAGCAACAACGGCTCCAGGCAGCCAAGACGTTTTCAACTGCGGTTGATTCCTGCCGAGGCAGGACACAGAAGACATGGCGTAGGAGGGTGGCTTATTGGATTGATCGGCTGATTTGTGGGAAGGCTCAGGTGATCAACGTCAATGCAGGGTGACGTGGGAGGTCAGCTCAAGGGTCAGGAAGGGCTTCCAGATAAAAGACCAGTGGTCTCATCTCTCCTGAGGCAAGCGACTGACCGCGCTTCACCTGATTTGGCAAGGGCCAATATGCTGTCATGCTAGACAACTCCTTACGTCTCTGCAACTCTGTTTCTGGCATCTGCTTCTCCCCTTTTGCTGGACGTGTTGGTGGAGATTGGTCAGGGGACCCTGCTGCTCACCTACGTCAACAACCCCACTGAACCCGTTGAGACTGGTGACCTGGTGTGGGTGCCCGTGCGGAAACAGCTCCATGCCGGCCTGGTGATGGCGGAGCGCCCGGAGCCCCCTGCCGGGGTGCCCAAGCAGCAGTTGCAAACCGTTAAGAAGCTGATTCTGAAGGGTGCCTTCAGCAGGGTTTGGCGGCAACTCATTGGCTGGTGCGCCGAGCACACCCATACCTCTCAGCTTCAGGTTCTGCGCACGGCCCTGCCACCAGGGTTGCTTGGCCAACGGGCTGGGAACCACAAACTCCCCCAAGGCCGGCGGCAACTCTGGGTTGAACGGCAGCCACACCCCTGTACTCAACAGGACGTGACAGAACGTCAGCAACACCTGCTCCACTGTCTGGATCGCCATGCCCCACAAGGCTGCTGGCTGAAGGACCTCTTGCAAGACAGCGGCTGCAGCCGTGCGCCAGTGGAGAATCTCGTCAAGGCAGGCCTGCTGATGATGGAACATCGCCACCACATAGCGCCAGAGCAACCCCAACTTCAGCCATCCGGCTCTGGCCATACCCCTGAAACCCCACAGCGACTCACCCCTGACCAGTCCCGGGTTCTGGCCTCCTTAACCGCACCCACCGGACTGCCCACCGGAGGGGGGAGAGAGGTTTTGCTGTGGGGCATCACCGGTTCGGGCAAGACGGAGATCTATCTCCAGGCAGCAGCCTTCTGGTTGGCCCAGGGACGGGACGTGCTCATCCTGTGCCCGGAAATTGGCCTGATTCCCCAGCTTCTGGATCGCTGTCACCGCCGCTTCCCTGACCGTGTGCTCTCCTACTCCAGCCACCTGAGCGATGGGGAACGGCGTCGAACCTGGGAGCACTGCCGCCATGGTGGCCCCTGGTTGGTGGTGGGAACCCGCTCCGCCGTGTTTCTGCCCCTGGCGCGGCTGGGCCTGGTGGTGCTGGATGAGGAGCACGACCCGTCCTACAAGCAGGAGGCCCCCATGCCCTGCTATCATGCCCGCGACGTGGCCCGCCACCGGACCCAGCAGGATGGGGCATGCCTTCTGCTGGGCAGCGCCACCCCCAGCCTGGAGAGTTGGCGCCGGTGCCGGGCTGGCCCGTGCCAACTGCTACGGCTCAAGGAGCGGGTGGCCGGTGGCCAGCTTCCTGCGATTCGGGTGGTGGACATGCGACAGGAGTTGGCCAGGGGGCAACGCACGGCCATCAGCAGACCCCTGCGGGATCGGCTGGAGACCGTCTGTGGTCGCGGTGAGCAGGCCGTGGTATTTGTGCCGCGTCGGGGTTACAGCCCGTTTCTGAACTGCCGCAGTTGCGGGGAAGCGATGATGTGTCCCCACTGTGCCTTGCCCCTCACGGTGCATCGCCACCACGGCCCCGGCGCCCACCATGACGTTCTGCGCTGCCACTGGTGCAACCACCGGCAACCGTTACAGACCCACTGCCACCAGTGTGGCTCCAGGGCGTTCAAACCCTTCGGGATCGGCACCCAGCGGGTGGTGGAACTGCTGCAGCAGCAACTCCCTGGCCTGCGCCTCTTGCGCTACGACCACGACACCACCCGGGGCAAGGACGGCCACCGGCGCATCCTGGAACAGTTTGCCCGCCACCGTGCGGACGTGCTGGTGGGCACCCAGATGCTGGCCAAGGGTATGGACCTGCCCAACGTGACCATGGCGGTGGTGTTGGCGGCGGACGGTCTGATGCATCGGCCGGATCTACGGGCCCAGGAACAGGCGTTGCAGGTGTTTTTCCAGTTGGCGGGTCGGGCCGGGAGGGGCATGAAACCCGGCGAGGTGCTGGTGCAGACCTATGCGCCGGAGCACGTGGTGGTGCGCAGCCTGGTGGAGGGCTGTTATGATCGCTTCCTCAATCAGGAGATGGAAAGCCGGCGGCGCCATGGGCTGGTGCCCTATGTTCGCGCCTGCCTGCTGCGCCTCAGCGGCGCCAGTGCCCGCACCACTGCCAATGGGGCAGCACTCCTGGCAGCCCACTTGAGCCCCCGGTTGCATCACCGGAGATGGACCGTGGTGGGTCCGGCGCCAGCCCCCGTGGCCCGTGTGGCCCGACGCAGCCGCTGGCAGTTGTTGCTCCACGGACCGGAAGGTCCCCTGCCCTTGCCACCAGGGCAAGAGTTGCGGTCAGTGCTGCCCCGTGGCGTGGATCTGACCATTGACCCCGATCCCATGCACCTCTGAGACAGGAGGCGTTAGCCGGAGATCATGGTGCCAATGCCGGCATCCGTGAAAATTTCCTGCAGCAGGGCATGGGAAACCCGTCCATCAAGGATGTGGGCGGAGCACACACCCTGAGCCAGGGCACGGATGCAACACTCGGTTTTTGGGACCATGCCTCCGCTCACCACCCCGGCGGCCATGAGGGCGCGGGCCTCGCCAATGGTGAGATGCTCCAGCAACGTACCGGCCACACCCGGTTGGCGCAAGATTCCAGGTGTATCGGTGAGCAGGATTAGCTTTTCCGCATGAAGTGCCGCCGCAACTTCTCCGGCCACAATGTCGGCGTTGATGTTGTGGGACACACCGGAAGGATCCGCAGCCACGCTGGAGATCACCGGGATGTAGCCCTGCTCCAGCAGGGGCATCAGCAGACCGGGATTCACCCGCTCCACTTCACCCACCAGGCCGATGGAGCCGTTGTCGTAGGGACGGGCCTGCACCAGTTGGCCGTCACTTCCGGACAGGCCCACCGCCAGGCCGCCTTGATGGTTGATGCCGTTGACAATTTGCTTGTTGACCCGACCCACCAGCACCATCTCCACCACCTCCATGGTCTCGGCACTGGTGACCCGCAGCCCGGCGTGGAACTCCGGCTCAATGGCCAGCCTGGTCAACCAGGTGTTGATCTCTGGACCACCCCCATGGACCATCACGGGACGGAGGCCGACACACGCCAGAAGGGTGATGTCACGGAACACGGCATGGCGCAGGTGCTCCTGCACCATGGCGGCGCCCCCGTACTTGATCACCACCGTACGCCCGGCAAAGCGCTGGATGTAGGGCAGGGCCTCGGACAGCACCTGTACCCGCGCCAGGTCAGGGGTGATGGGCGAAGACGGGTCCATGGCAACGTGATTCAGCAACTGAGCAGTTGCACCTCAATGCAGTGGGAATCAACCACCACCACCGCCGCCTCAAGGCCGGGGCCAAAGAAGCGGGCCAGGCGGTCCCTCCTGTCAAACCAGGCCTGACTCTCCTCCTCGGAACCCAGTCGGAAGCGCATGGTGAGTTGATAGTGGCCCTGCACATCATTCTCCCTGAGCCCTGTCAACTGCGGCGGCTTGTCCCGATGCCAAAGCTTGAGGATCTCCAGGGAACTCTCCAGATGGGCCTTCTGGCCGTAGCGCCAGCGCCGCACGTCCTTCACCAGGCGCCGTTGCACCTCCGTTGCCACGGTTTGCCGCAATGTCCGGCTTTGGGCATCCGGCGGTTGCAACCAGGGAACAGGCGGCAGCTCCGATGATTTCAGGGCCAGGCCGCCCAAAAGTACGGGAATACCAGAGAAGAGGCCTACCAGGTTGAGGGTGGGGTGATCCGTGGCATAGGCAACCAGGCCAAACACGGCCAGGGACGTGCCTGAAACAGTGATCCAGCTTCCTGGGGAAAGTAAGGAACCCATGGAGCAATTTCAAAAGCCGTCGTTCAGCATGGTGGATGGTGGTGGTCATTGGGCCTCCACCCACCGTTCAACGTCGATTACCCTCCCATGGCCACCAACAGCAACATGCCGGATCAGAAATTGGGGCAGGTCCCTGCCCTCATGAAAGCCCTTCAGGAGGACCGCCGCTGGCTGCTGCGCCACCTGGACGAGGGGCACTGGAGTGCATTCCGCCTGGACTTGGCGGCCCTGGAACGTGAACTGGGCCAACTCCTGGAGTTCTGCGAAACCCAGGTGGAGTCCGGCTGAAGAACCAACGGTGCCGGATGCTCAGAAGGGAATGTCGTCCTCGGGGTTGAGATCCGACGTGGAATCCGGCACCAGGGGCTGAGCAGCCGCTGGGATGCCTGTTGGCGGGGACTGCTGGAGCGGATGGAGGCGATTGAGAATAAGTTCCGCCTGCTTCTGCATCCCGACGCCATCGGGACGGGGCGTGTTGTGCATCATGAGGCGCCCCTCCAGAAGCACCTTCCGGCCCGGTTGGGCCTGCTGCTCCACGGTTGTGGCCAGGTCCCGCCAGGCGGTGACCTTCAAGGTGGGTTTGGGGTCACCCTCCCGCAGCGGGTCAAAGCACACCAGCATGTCCGCCACGGGGACCTGGTCCCCCTGGGTGTAGCGCAGCTTGGGGGGCTCCTGCACAACGGCTTCCAGCAAGCAATGGTTCATGACGGTTGTTCCTCCTTGAAGAACTAGACAGTGATCTGGGTAACGGGGCAAGCCACCAGTGGCTTGGGTCAAGGGAGCGCCAGGCAGATGTTCCCTTGGCAACAAGGCGTGTGCCTGGTCTCAGGTTTCCCCTCTGGCGGTGGTTCAACCCTAAGTCCTCGATTCTCATGCCTTGGTTCCCTGTGATGCCCCCTCCCTGGAGACGCCGCGGCTGGATCTGGCTGGTGGCCGGCACGGAGGATGGTGTCTGGGCAGCCCGGCAATTGCTAGCGCTGGCGGTGCCTGTTCGGGTCCAGGTGGTGAGCCCAAGGGCCTGCCGGGCCTACGGGCCGTTGACCGCCAATCCGGCCTTTCAGTGCCAGGCCATGGCCATGGGACCAGGGGACATTCATCAAGTGTTGGCCGGTCCGGCGCCGCCAGCGCTGGTGGTGGATGCCACCCACCCCTTTGCCCTGAGGATCACCCGGACGCTCCACAGCGCCTGTAGCGCGGCAGCCGTCCCTTACCTGCGTCTCCAGCGCCCTCAAATCCAACCAGGGGCAGCCACCCTGATGCACCGCCTGGAGGCGGTGCAGGACTTGGGCCAAAGCTCCCTTCTAGCAGCCATCGGCTCCCGCAGCCTGGCCCGGCTGGTGGCTTGGCACGGGCCTCGGCACACCGCCGCCCGCATCCTGCCCACGGCAACGGCTCTGCAACAGGCCCTCGCAGCGGGCTTGCCACCGGAGCGCATCGCCCCCCTCCAGCCCGTCAGCGCCAGCCATGGGGAGATGCATCTACCTCCTGATCCCGCCACTTCCCTGGAAGCGGCCCTCTGCCGCCGTTGGGCCGTTGACGTGGTGTTGGCTCGCCAGTCGGGAGGAACACCCGAGCGCCATTGGCACCGGGTTTGTGCCGCCGTGGGGGTATCGCTGTGGCTGCTGCGGCGTCCACAGGAGTCTGGCCCCATGGTTGTCTGCACCAGGGACACCTTGTGCCAACGGGTCCAGGACTGTCTCTGGAAAACGTGGTCACGGGCTGCTGATACCTGAGGTTGACAGTGAGTTCCTCCAGCAGCACTGTCACCACCTCTTCTGCGCCTTGAAAGAGGCAGCGGGCAACAGATACGTAGCCCGGTTCCTCCGTATCCACCGCCGTTGTTTGCTCGAAACACCCCCCTGCCTGGGCAACAGCAGCGCCCGATGTCAGCAGGACAGTGCCCCAAGATGCCACCAGGGCAACAGCCGCCAACATCAGCAGGAAACGCAGCAGGTCAACAAAAAACGCAGCAACCGCGCCAGCACCACATCGGCATCGACTCAAACAAATACCCCAAAAGCCCCAGGGCAATCACCCCGGCAGCCACTCCTTCAGGGGCACAAACAAGATCAGCAGACAACCCAAAACATCACCGTCTTCTGCACTTCGGTCAGCTTGAGCCCCTTCCGCTCACCAGGAGTTACATCCGCTTGCTGACCGGCGATGTTTACCGTTGTGGGGTCGTCTGGAGTGGGGGAGTCCGTTTCGCTCACCTGGTGACGGCCGCTGTTGCTGTTGTCGCTGGGGGGCGGGGGGTCTTTCTAGACAGTGATGTTAACAACCACGAAGGCAGGGACGGTTGGTTCGTGGATGGCAACAAGCTACAGCAATTCACACAGCCTTTCATGAGCAATTAGCCGTCAACAGCAATGCAGTTGCCGCAACAATTAGGAGCTTGAAGAAACAGTTCTGATCAGATCGCCGAGGTCGCTATCCCGCAACCAGAAGAGGCCCGCCCGTCCCGAAAGCCGGGCTCTGGGACTATTCGAGGCTGTAGGGAATCGATGAATGATGGAGATTGATTGTCAAATCACCATCGACAAGGATATAGCCAAAGATATACTCCATCTTTGTCTCGTTACCGTCTGGGCCAGTGAAGTAATAGTTGCCCATGGGCATTGCAGAATTGTCGTCGGTGTAGATATTGTTGCTCTGCCAGCGAACATCG
>NZ_FITM01000134.1 GCF_900047545.1 Candidatus Synechococcus spongiarum | reverse complement strand
CGTGAAGGTCCAGCTTGGGGCCCAGCGGCGGTGGTCCGCCACTCTGGCGGATGCCCAGGCGGCCCTGGAACTCCACCAGCTCGAGGCTGATGAGCTGTTGTTGGAGGAAGCCCACAACGCCCTGGCCACCCTGCAGGGTGCCCTGGATCGCTGGGAGTTGGAGCGGCTACTCAACGGTCCCTACGACAAGGAAGGGGCCGTGCTCACCATCAATGCCGGCGCCGGCGGCACCGATGCCCAGGACTGGGCTGAAATGCTGCTGCGCATGTACAGCCGCTGGGCGGAGCGCAACGGCATGACCGTCATCGTGGCGGAACGGTCCGAAGGGGAGGAAGCCGGCATCAAGTCCGCCACCTTGGAGATCTCTGGTCGCCATGCCTACGGCTATCTGCGGCACGAGAAGGGCACCCACCGGCTGGTGCGCATTTCCCCCTACAACGCCAACGACAAGCGCCAGACCAGCTTTGCCGGTGTGGAGGTGATGCCCCAACTCAAGGAGGACCTGGACTTGCAGATTCCCGACAAGGACCTAGAGATCACCACCTCCCGCTCCGGGGGGGCTGGGGGGCAGAACGTCAACAAGGTGGAAACCGCCGTGCGCATTCTCCACCTGCCCACCGGCGTGGCAGTGCGCTGTACCCAGGAGCGCTCCCAGTTGCAGAACCGGGAGCGGGCCATGGCGCTACTCAAGGCCAAGCTGCTGGTCATTGCCCAGGAACAGCGGGCGGCAGAAATTGCCGATATCCGTGGGGATATGGTGGCTGCGGCCTGGGGCAACCAGATTCGCAACTACGTGCTGCACCCCTACCAGATGGTCAAGGATCTGCGCACCAATACGGAAACCACGGACGTGCAAGCCGTGATGAACGGGGAGTTGGATCCCTTCATCCAGGCCTCCCTCCACGCCAACCTGGAGACAGCCGAATTGTCCCCATGACCAACCCCAGCCCCCCCCAGGACAGTTACGTCAAGCTGGCCATGAGAAACATGGTGCGCAAGGGTCGCACCTCCCTGTTGCACATGGCCCTCACCACCACTGGTCTTGTGGCCGTGCTGCTGCTCCTGGCCAGCCTGGACCGCCCTAGCCTGTGAACCGTGGCCAGTTCCCCCCTGAAGACGGACCTGGCGGTGGACCTGGCCTGGAGCAGTGTCCGGCCCCATCTTCTTGGCCAGACCCTCTGCCATCAACTGGTGCGGCACTGGCTACTGGCCCTGCAGCCGGAATTGGCGCCCCGGCAGCGGTGCAGAACCTACAGCCTTGGGGTCACCCTGACGGACGACGCCACCATGGCGGGCTTGAACCGGACGTGGCGCCATGGCCATGGCGCCACGGACGTGCTGGCCTTCGCCAGTGGTCAGGAGGGTCCCTGGTTGGCGCCGGCCCCAGGGGAAGGGCTGGAATTGGGGGATATCGTCATTGCCTGGGAAACGGCTGAGCGCCAAGCCGGGGCCAGTGACTGGTCCCTGCGCCAGGAACTGGTCTGGCTGCTGAGCCACGGCCTCCTTCACCTGCTGGGCTGGGACCACCCCGACGACGTCAGCTTGGCGGCCATGATGGAGCGTCAAATCCTTCTGCTGGAGGCCACCGGCCAGACAACCCCTGAGGATCGGGCTAAGGTTTGGTCATTGCCTGGGGAGCCTTTTGCAAACCACCAGTTCACCTGAAACGTCAGTGATGCACCGGGGGCGAGAAACGAGGGTTGGTGCCTACAAGGTGGCCCGAGGTCTGCCGGCCAGTGTTCGGTATGCGGCCCAGGGGCTAGTCTACGCCTTCGCCAGTCAACGGAACTTCCGCCTGCAACTGGCCATGGGTAGCCTGGCCCTGGCCTTGGGCCTTTGGCTGCGCCTCAACGGGTTGGAGTTGGGGCTGCTGGTGCTCACCGTGGCCGCCGTGTTGGTGCTGGAATTGCTGAACACCGCCACGGAAGCCGCGGTGGACCTGGCCATCGGACGACAGTTTCATCCCCTCGCCCAGGTCGCCAAGGATTGCGCGGCAGCAGCAGTGCTGGTGGCCGCCATGGCTTCGGTTCTCATTGCCCTGCTTCTGTTGTCTCCCCCCCTGTGGCAACGCCTTGCTGGGGGAGGATAGCGATGCTTCTGGTGATCGACAATTACGACAGCTTTACCTTCAATCTGGTGCAGTACCTGGGGGAGTTGGCCGTGGATCATCCTCTTGCCGCCAGCTTGCGAGTGGAGCGCAACGATGCGCTGACTGTCCCGCAACTGGCTGCCCTGCGGCCAGCGGCGGTGGTGCTCTCTCCAGGTCCTGGCGACCCAGATCAGGCGGGGGTGTGCCTGGAGGTGATTCACCGGTTGGGGCCCACCACGCCCATGCTGGGGGTGTGCCTGGGTCACCAGGCCATGGCCCAGTGTTTTGGTGGCCGGGTGGTGCGTGCCGGTCAACCCATGCACGGCAAGACCTCCACGGTTCATCACCAGCAGGAAGGGGTGTTCTGCGGTTTGCCCCAACCCCTGACTGCCACCCGTTACCACTCCCTGGTGGTGGAGCGCTCCACCCTGCCCGACTGCCTGGAGGTCACCGCATGGCTGGAGGATGGTGAGCAGACCATCATGGGTCTGCGCCACCGCGCCCATCCCCACCTGCAGGGGGTGCAGTTCCACCCAGAAAGTGTACTGACCCAGGTGGGGCACCAATTGCTGGCCAACTTCCTGCGGCTGGCCGCCGCTTGAGTGCTGCTACTTTCTGATTGCAAGGCAAATCCGTCAACCTGAACAGACAGCAATGGTGTACGACCGGTTTCTTGGAGGATGGTGCGCTGCCGTCGTCAGCCTGGTGCTGGGTTGGTGCTGGGGTGTGGGCGCACCAGCCACGGCGGAGCCCACCGTGCAGGTCACCACCTACGGCCACAGCGCTCTGCTGTTCGAGAGTGACGAAGGGCGATTGCTGATCAACCCCTTTGAGGCCGTTGCCTGTGCTGCGGGTCTGACGGAACCTCGCCTTGCCGTGGATCTGATTCTGGCCAGCAGCAACCTGCCTGACGAGGGCGCCCCCGTGGCCCATGGCCTCTTCCTCAACTCCCCTGGCTCCTATCGGCTGGCCGATGACTGGCAGGTTGAGGGCTTTGCAGTCCCCCATGATCATGTGGGGGGGCGTCGCCTCGGGGAAGGGGTGGTGTGGATTTGGCAGCAGGCCGGTCTGCGCATGGCTCATATGGGGGGTGCTGCAGTGCCCCCCCTCACAGCGGCGCAACGCATCCTGCTCAGTGGCGTGGACGTGCTAGTGGTGGCCGTTGGCGGGGGCAGCAAGGTGCTGGACGGGGCTCAGGCAGCCCAGGTGGTCGGCGCTGTCAAGCCCCGCCTGGTGATTCCTGTGCAATACGCCACGGCCCCACCGTCCGAAGGGTGTGATCTGGCCACCATCAACCCCTTCCTTGAAGCCCTCCCTGACGCTATCCCCGTGGAGCGCCCAGGCTCCACCATGACACTGAGCGACGCCCTGCTGGGTGAAAGCACCGCTGTTCATGTGCTGGAGCTGGATTCACGCTGACTATGGACATGGAGGACAGGGACGCACAGATGCAGGGCGGCTCCCTGGCCATTGACCTGGGAACCAGCAACACGGTGGTGGCCCATCAGCCAGCCGCTGGCGGGCCGCCCCGTCTGCTGCGCCTGTCGGCCTACAGCGCCCTGGATGATCCCATTGTTCCCACCCTGCTGTATTGCGCCAACGACTGCACCACACCCCAACAGTCGTCGTCTCCACACCCCTGCCTTGTGGGACGCCAAGTGATTGAGGCCGGTCTCCTGGAGACCACGCACCAGCCTCCCCAGCCCCCTGCACAGCTCTATTGCCACTTCAAGTGCTCCATTGGCGCCCGTCCCCGTTCTCCACGGGTGGAGTGGGCTGAACGGGGCGGTGCCTTATTTTTGGCTCATCTCTGGCAGGCCCTTCAGTGGCAAACGCCACCGGAGCGATTGGTGCTCACCGCGCCGGTGGATGCCTTTGCCGGTTACCGTCGCTGGCTGCTGGATCATGGCGGCAGGCTCCCTGTCCCGGAACTGGCCCTGGTGGATGAGCCCACGGCGGCGGCCATCGGCTCCGGCTTGCCCCCCGGCAGCCATGTGCTGGTGGTGGATCTGGGTGCCGGCACCAGTGATCTGGCCCTTGTGCGGATTCAGGGTGGAGAAGGTCAGGCCCAGCCCATCTCCCAATTGCTCCGCTTTAACGGGAACGACCTGGTGCGATCCTCCCAGCACCTGCGGGTGGCCCAGGTGGTGGGGAAAGCGGGTGCGGCGGTGGGTGGCCGTGACCTGGACCATTGGGTTGCCGCCCACATGGCCCCCTACACCAAGGGACCACTGCCGGAGGCCTGGCTGCGGGGGGCGGAGCAACTCAAGTGCCAGCTCAGCAGCCATGAGCAGGCGACAGTGGATGTCATCCAGGCTGAAGGTGGCGTGACGCCGTGGCGGTTGGAGCGTTCCGCCCTGGAGCGTCTCCTGCAACGGCAGGGTTTTGTCCGCCTGCTGGACAATCTGTTGAAGCAGGTGGCCGTTGCCGCCCGCCGTGACGGCTTGGATCTGTTGCAGTTGGCCGCTGTGCTACCGGTGGGGGGCACAAGCCGTTTGCCCCTGGTGCGCCGCTGGCTGGAGCAGCGGCTGCCTGGTGTGCCCTGTTGTGACGGGCAACCCCTGACGGCGGTGGCCTACGGGGCGTTGGCCCTGACCCCCAACGTGCAAGTGCGGGACGTGCTGAGCCGTGGTGTGGCGCTTCGCTACTGGGATCGTCGCCAACAGGCCCACGGCTGGCACCCCCTCTACTGGGCTGGCCAGCCGTGGCCAACAGCATCCCCCCTGGAAATACGCCTTGCCCCGGCCCATGCCCACCAACCCGCCCTTGAACTGGTGCTGGCAGAGGTGAGCGCCGATCTGCGGCGGGAGGTGGTGTTTGTGGATGGGCAGCCACAGTTGCTGGAGGAGCAGGCCCCACCAGCCAGCATGAGCCCCTGGCCCACCAGCTTTCCACCCCTGCCGCTCTCCCGGCAGGCCCAACCCGGTCAAGACGCCTTGCTGCTGGCGTTCAGCATCACGGATGATCGCCATCTTCGCCTCCAAGTCACAAGCCTGGTTCATGAACAATTCGACGCAGAATTTACTGGTGCAGAATTAAAATCTCATCTTGATCTTGGCCCGCTGCGCTGAGCCAACCGTGAACCATGAACCGCTCCCCCCTGCGGCGACGTTTGTTCCAGCTCACGGCGGTGGCGGCCACGGTCGTCCTGGTACTCAAGGCGATGGTCTACGGTTGGCAGCGTCAGTTGATGCACCGCTTGCAGCGCTCCGTCACGGACGAAGACCACATCGCCTGCGTGGCCTCCGGCGAACAACTGGCCCGTCTCCGTCCCCTGGAGCTTGCCGAAGCCAGCCAGTTGGCCCATTGCCGTCGCGTCCTGGCCAGTGACTATTGGGTCACCGGTGAGCACCAAAAAGCCCTGGACCTTCTGGAGCGCCTTGTGAACTCACCCCAAATGGCTGCCGCGGACCAGTTGCAACTCTCCGAATGGGTGCGTCAGCGACGGGATCGGGCGGTGGAACATTACCGTCGGGGCGAGTTGTCTACGGCCGTGACCCTGCTGCAGGACCTGAGTGACGGCCAGGAACCACAGCGGAAGACCTTGATTGAAAGTCTTCGGATTCGCTGGAATCTCAACCAGCAACTTTATGAACAGGCCGAACGCCTCAGGACCGAGGAGCGCTGGTGGGAAGCCTTCAACACCATCAACCAGCTGGATCATCCCTGGTGGCGGGCCCATGCCAAACCACTTCAGGACGAAATTGTGACAGTCACCCGGGCCTTGACCGGGCAAGGGGTGGAGCGCGATGGACACAGCGGCAGTGCTCGCCACAACGTCCCCCTTGACGAGTTGGATCACCGCGTCCGCATTCATTTGATCCGTAGCATGGACTCATGGCAGGCCTATACCCAGGCCTGCCATGAGTTGGGCGGCATGATTGTGAACTACGGTCCCGAGAGCGTCTGTCGCCGTTAAGAACCTGTCAGGACCCTGGTGAAGAACGGAGTCGTCTTGAAACGCTCCCTCGGACCCGGCCCTTTCCCCTGTGTCGTGTGTGACAAAATCAACCCCGTACAGTCTCAATGGACAATTGCCATGCAGCCGGGTGACCGGGTTCGAGTGAAGAAATCCGTCATTGTCTACAGCCACCCCAAGCACCGGTTGAAACCCTTTGACATGCATGGTCAGCAGGGTGAAGTGAAGGAGATCATCAGGACCTGGAAGGAGGGAGAGCCCCTGAGTGCCACCCTCCCCATGGTAGTGGTGTTTGGCCGCACCCGCTTCCACTTCCACGCCGACGAGCTGGAACTCTGCTGATCGGCCCTTGGACCCACCGGCGGGTTGTGCTCAAGGGGAGGGCGCTGCCGGCAGCAGCACGACCCCCTCTTCCGGGTCCGTTGGTCTCAGGTACAGCCGGATGAACTCACGGCGCCGCGTGGGCACGTTGCGGCCCACGAAATCCGCCTGGAGGGGCAGCTCCCGATGGCCCCGATCCACCATGACCAGCAGTCGCACCGTGCGGGGATTGCCCCAGGCCAGGAGCGCGTCAAGGGCCGCCCGGGCCGTGCGCCCGGTGAACAGCACGTCGTCCACCAGCACCACCTCCCGCCCATCCACAGGCACGGGCAAGACGGTGGCCTGGGGCAGTCTGGTGGGCACCGTGCGCAGGTCGTCCCGGTGAAAGGTGGGATCCAGGCTGCCCGCTTCAATCACCTGCCCTGCCAGGTGCCCCAACTCCTCGGCCAACACCTTCGCCAAAGGGACGCCACGGCTGGGAATCCCCAGCAGGAGCAACTGGCTGGAGTCATGGGCAGCCTCCAGCACCTGGGAAGCCAGGCGGGTCATGGTGCGGCGCAGTGCCGGACCCGAAAGAATCACCACACAGGGCTGATCTGGAACCATGAACGTTGGGAAATGCTCACTTAATGGGCCGGGATGGAGACAAGCTGCCTAGGAGGTCCCATGATTGTGCAAGTCGCCATCGAAACCACTCCATTCAATCGCAGCTGACCACAACCATTCCCCCTCCAACCACCCCAACCGAGGAGAACGATCACCGGTGACCGCAGTTCCCATTGCCCGCAGCCAGGATGCCGTCTTTGGCAGTCATCGTCTGCCGATGAATCGTCAACTCCAAGAGGCGCCCGTGGTGCTGGCGATTCTGGATGGGTGGGGACACTGCGAGAGCACGACGGACAATGCCGTCCGCATGGCCGCAACGCCCAACATGAATGCCCTGTGGCAGACCTGTCCCCACACCTTGATTCAGGCCAGTGGGTCTGCCGTGGGGTTGCCGGACGGGCAGATGGGCAATTCCGAAGTGGGTCACATCACCATTGGCTCCGGGCGGGTTGTGCGCCAGGAACTGGTGCGCATCGGCCATGCGATTCGGGATGGGTCCTTCCAACGCAATG
>NZ_FITM01000136.1 GCF_900047545.1 Candidatus Synechococcus spongiarum | reverse complement strand
CTTGCACAAGTAGCAAGACGCCTGCCAGAAAAAAACTGATCGACGCCAGATCCGGACTCACCCTACGGCTGTAGGCAGCCCAAAGATAGGAGGTTCCCAGAATAAAGCTGGCCATGGCCCCAGCGCGACGGCTCAGAATCAGAGCGCCAATCCCATAAATAATCCAGGCCGAGAGTAGGGCCAGAAGGACAAAAGGAAGGCGGGCCGCACCATCGCTCACACCAAAAAGCCCCATGGATAGGGCCACAATCCAATAGTGGCCCGGTGTTTTGTGGTGTGCCTGGGCAAAGGGCACCCATGCTTCATTTTGGTCAAGGAAGAGACGGGCTCGCCACATATACAAGCCCTCATCCCAGGCTGTGAGACTTTGCTGATCGGCATCAAAGAACTTCCAAAGCAGCAGGGGTAAAAGAAGTAACAAAGGTGTGAACGGCAGTAGCTGCTGAAACCGCCTGTGCATGAGGCTTGGCTTGGCTGTCTCACCCCACGGTAACTCCAAGGGAGGCCCAGGGTCCTCCAGGCCAAGGGCTGTGGAGGAGGTTCAGGGGACCGTTGAGGCGCTTGCTCGTGAGACGTCCGGTCCTCCGGGCCACACCACTGCAAGCTGACGGGCTCCTGTCGGCCAGGTTGCGGAGAAGGAGGGAAGAGGGTCTGGAGTTGACAGCCGCTCAAAGGTTGCTCCCCAGGAGCCACCAAGTGGTGAGGACGTGGCGCCTGAGCAGGTCGAGGCTGAATTAAACGCCCTCCGTACCAGGACAAGGATGGGCGGTCCGTGCCCTGGATGAACACCAACTCCTCGGGAGGCAGTGTACGCACCAAGTGGCCCACGGCATGGGTGGGCCAAGTCTCGTTCAACTCCCAGAGCCATAGGGGTGTGGCCCAGAAACAGAGCAGTGCCACCCACCAACCCACCACCATCACCCCCAGCGCCCAGCGCACTGACCAACCCCCCGTCAGTGCAATCGCCGAGGCCACGAAGCCAACGCCAGCACTCAGGAGGGGCCAGAGGGGTAGGCCTTGAACAAGAGCCAATGCCTGCAGCACAGTGGCCAGCAGCAACACCAAGCCCAGCAGCAGCAGAGGGATTCCCAAATTGCCCGTACGGCGCTCCCGCCACAGCCGCGCCAGAGCCGGGCCTTCCACACAGGCCAGTGGGGGCCAGAGGATATGGCTATACCAGGGCAACTGGGTCTTGAGAGACAGCACCACCCCCAAGCAGCCCGCCAGGATGGCGAGCCGCCAGCGACCTGCCGGCTGCCGCCGCCGGCGCCAGGCCAACTGCAACCCCAAAGGCAATAGCAGGAGCCACGGCCAACCTCCTTTCAAGAGTTCGAAGGCAGGGACAGCCAACCCCTGATCATGACCTTCAAGCACCTGCACCAGTCGGCCGAATCCTTGACGGCCCCACATCAGCAGAGCTGCGTCACCCCGGCTGTAGAGATGCCAACCATGCCAGGCCAACCCCGGCAAACAGCCCAGCAGACCCCAGCAACCCATGGTGTGCCAACTGCGACGCCACTGCTGAAGCAGGGTCTTCCTCTGGCGTTTCCCCTCCATGGGCAGGGCCGCCAGGAGTGTTGTCGCCAGGCCCACCACCAGAAACGCCGTGGCTGCCGGGGGCTTGAGGAGCAACAGGGCGCCACAGGCCGCACCAGCCAGGCCAGCGCCACGGCGGGGGCGCCTCCGGAGCAACAGCAGCCCCCACCAGAGGAGCAACGTGGCGGAAACCATGGCACCATCCAGCATCAACAGCCGTCCATGGCGGGCCATGGGTAAGGTGGTCATCAGGATCAGTCCCGTGGCCAGGCCTTCCCCGGCAGCAGATCCTCGAAATTGTGGGCTGGATTGCCGAGATTGAAGTGCCAACTCCCGCTGGATGAGCACCACCAGGGGAACGGCTGCGGTGCTCAGTACTGCCGGCACCAGGCGCAGGACTACCTCGTGGGTTCCCCCAGTACGAATGGCCAGGGCCACCAGCAGGTGAAGACCTGGGGGCTTGTTCAAATAGGGCTCCCCCCAGCGTGTGGGCAACAAGCCATTGAGGTCCGCCGCCTGGGCAAACTCCAGGGCTGTGCGGGCAATATCAGCTTCGTCCCAATCCCGCAATGGAACATTGCCCAGCCAGGGCAGCCAGAGGACACAGGTCAAAAGCCAGAGCAACAGCGGCACAACCCAGGGTCGAGGTCGGCGGAGAAGCATCTGTTCCTGAAAGCGAAGGTTGTGTCCCGGAAATGGTAGAGTTGAAAGGTGCGTAATCTCCAGGTCACGCAAACCACCCAAGTGGTGAGTGAAATTGCCAAGGAGATCACACTATGGCAGAGGCTACAGCAGGGAGAGGGCCGTCTCTACTTGCTTACGGTGGGGAGGGGTTTGCAAAGCGCCCAGAGGATACCGAATCAGGTATGGGTTATTCATGGAGTCTGCACACAGATCAGCAAGACTCCATGATCTTGGGCGAGAATGCTATAAGGAAAATCCAGCTCTGCCGGGTCAGTCTTGTCAATTCAGGCTAAGGGACTTCCCCGGAACTTAAATTCACTAAATGACGCCCAACGTTGGCCCGTCATTGGGCTATTCGCTCTAAGAAATATGTTCCTCCTGAGCACTCTACTGTTCACCACACATCAAGGCCCAATCCTCTGGCGCCGAAACCATTATCCATGATTTCAAGGAAAAATCTGAAGCTGTTGGAAGCGCCTGGTGTGTGTCAGACTTGGCTTGTAGTACCTCTAAGACAGCTCAACTCCTGCTCTGCAGGGGTGATGTAGAATGACTTGTGATTGTGCCTGGCAGGTGAGACCATTAGAGCTGTGAGACGAGACTGGTTGTCCCCTACAGCAAAGCTCACTCCCGGAAGAGAGTGAGCTTTTCCATATCACAGATGATGGTATGCTCTGCCTCATCAGAGATCAAGGGCAGATGCCGGTCTGGTTCACAACCCTGGCATTTCGTGTTTGAGCTGTTCGGCCCACCGGGCGAGACGATCATCCGTCATGTCAGATTCGCTGTCCTCGTCCAGTGCTAATCCACAGAACTGGTCTCCGACCACACTTTTGGACTCTTCAAACGTATAGTCACTTTTGTCCACGTAGCCCACCATCGTGGCGCCAGCCTGCTTGAAAAAATTATGCAACTCTTCCATGGCATCACAGAAGTTATCGGTGTAACTTCCGGAATCCCCCAAACCAAAGACCGCCACGGGTTTACCACCGAGGTCCAGCTCGGCGATGTCTTCAAGCACCGCATCCCAGGCCGTTCCTGAGCGTTCGGTGTCTGCACCTGTATTCCAGGTGGGGGTGCCGCAGATCAGCCCGTCAAATTCGTTGAACTCACTGACGTCGGCCACGTCGGCAAGATCCTTCGGGGTGTTGGCGGAACCGAGCAGAGCATGGAGTCGCTCAGCTACATCCTGGGTTTTGCCGGTTGTTGTGGCAAAGTAGATGCCGACAGCCATGGGGTCATAAAGCATGTATTCCTGCCTACGGTAAGGAGATGCACAGTAGGCTTAGGATAAGGATTGAACATTCACCACTGATAATTGATACACCTCCTGCAGGGTCAGCCCACCGCCTTTGGTAGCAAGGGCATGATCAGCCTGTGCCGCTTGTCCTGAAGGCGGGCGGGGAGAGGCAATAGGGTCAAAACCACAATGAACAACCTGCAACAATGGCAAAACGTTCGGGATTGATTGCCGCTCAACGGACCGAGTTGGAATCTGCCCAGGAGCGTCCCCATACCCGCTGCCTCGGTCCAATTGAAGGCTGGCGGACCCGTCGCCTCCTGATGGCCATGTCACTGCAGCAGGCTGGATGGTCGCTGGAAAAAATCGCGAACCATTTGCGCTGCACAACCCTCACCATCACGCGAGACATCACTGTCTATCAGCACTCACCCCGGTCGCAAGCGGCCCATGGGATGAGGGCGGCGCTTGAGGGGTGACGGGGTCAGGTGACCAGTGAGCGATTCAACTTGCCGCTCACCAGACCCTCCAGGTCCAGACCCACCGCCGTAAAGCCCAGGTTGCGGAAATGGGCCACCAGTTGACAGCGGTCCACGTGGCTCAGGAAGTCGGCAATGGCGGCAGCAGGGATCTCAATCCGCGCTGTGGTGCCTTGACTGCGGACCCGCACCTGTTGATAACCACAGGCCAGAAGCCAGGCCTCTGCGGCGGCAACCCGCTCCAGACCCTTGGCGGTGATGGGCTCTCCATAGGGGAAGCGGGAACTGAGACAAGGCTGGGCCGGCTTGTCCCACCAGGGCAGACCCAGGGCACGGGAAAGCTGGCGCACCTGCAGCTTACCGATGCCACTGTCCACCAGGGGAGAACGCACCCCATGTTGCCGGGCTGCGGCAATCCCAGGTCGGTGGTCCCCCAGGTCGTCCTGATTGACCCCATCCACCACCTGGGCGCCGGAGGCAACAGGTTCCAGGTGGGCCAAGTGCCGGTGGAGGGTGGCCTTGCAGGCACGGCAGCGCTCCGGGGGATTGTTGGCATAGTCCGCCACGTGCAACTCCCGGGTGGCCACCTCCTGGTGCCGGATGCCCAGCCACTGGGCTTGCCATCGGGCCTCGCGCCGCAGGTGGGGCGCCAACGCCGGAGACACTCCGGTGACCGCCAGAGCAGCATCCCCCAACTGCTCCACCGCAATAGCCGCCACCAGGCTGCTGTCCACCCCACCGGAATAGGCCACCACCACCGCCCCCAACTGGTGCAGACACTCCCGAAGCTGCGCCAGTTGTGTCTGCAGCCTGGGATCCAGCTCCTCTTGCAGCGGCAACTCAGCCATGGCAACAGTGTAGGCCCATGGTCAGGGTCATGACAGGTTCTGGCCCTGCCGTCTAAGATATGCACCCACCCTTCCTTGCCTATGGCCAGCGGCATCGGCATCCGCACAGCCACGTCGACCAACGGTCGCACCCGCGGTCAGTTGCACATCTACGACGGCGAGGGCAAGGGCAAGAGCCAGGCGGCCTTGGGGGTGGTTTTGCGTACCATCGGCCTGGGGATTTGTGAGCAGCAAAACACCCGGGTGTTGCTGTTGCGCTTCTTGAAAGGACCTGGCCGCGCCTACGACGAGGACGCTGCCATCGAGGCACTGCAGCAAGGGTTTCCCCATCTCATTGACCAGGTGCGCACCGGACGGGCGGAGTTTTTCTCCGCCGCTGAGGTGACCGCATTCGACCGCCAGGAAGCCCAGCGGGGGTGGGACATTGCCAAGGGGGCCTTGGCCAGTTGCCTCTACTCGGTGCTGGTGCTGGATGAGCTGAATCCCGTGCTGGACCTGGGCCTTCTGGACAAAGACCAGGTGATCAAGACCATGGGGCAGATGCCCGCCGACGTGGAAATCATCGCCACTGGTCGGGGGGCGCCGCGGGAGTTGACCCGCCTCGCGGACCTGCATTCGGAAATCTGCCCTCATGAGCACCAGTCCACCGCTGACCACCGGATTGGGGGGATTGAGATTTACAGCGGTGAGGGCAAGGGGAAGTCCACCAGTGCGCTGGGTAAGGCACTCCAGGCCATTGGGCGGGGCATCAGCCAGGACACCAGCCACCGGGTGTTGATCCTGCAGTGGCTCAAGGGTGGGCAGGGCTACACGGAGGACGCCGCCATTGAGGCACTGCGCCAGAGCTACCCCCACTTGGTGGATCATCTGCGCAGTGGACGGGACGCCATTGTCTGGCGCGGCCAGCAGCAACCCATTGATTACGTGGAAGCGGAGCGGGCCTGGGAAATTGCCCGGGCAGCTATCGGCAGTGGCCTCTACAAAACGGTGATTCTCGATGAACTAAATCCCACCGTGGACCTGGAGTTGTTGCCGGTGGAGCCCATCGTACAAACCCTGCTGCGCAAGCCCAAGTTCACGGAAGTGGTGATCACGGGGCGCTGCAAAAATCTGCCGTCCTACTTTGCCTTGGCCAATACCCACTCCGAGATGGTGTGCCACAAGCACTACGCCCAGCAAGGCGTAAGCCTGAAACGGGGTGTGGATTACTGAGGATGCAGCGCCCCACCTCTACAAACGGGGTGAGCAGTACCCAGGCGGTGGGGAGTTGCAGAAGCTCTGTATCACCCAGGCAAAACACACAGCGGCGCGCTCTTGGCTAGCGGAGGTGAGCACAACGTGCCCCTGTTGCAGTCGGTCCGCGATCTGGACCAGGCCTTCCGTAATTGAGATGTCTCAAGGGCAAGTGCCAGGGCAGGGTCTGTGCCCCCAGGTTCAAGCAGCGGAGCAACAAGCAGAGCATCCGCTTCACCCGCAACGCCTTTTGGGTTGAGGGTGAGACTCTGAGACTCACCAAGGTGGGGTCTATCCCCATCGCCTGAAGCCTGAAATTGGCGTCAGAGTCCAGCAGTGTGACCGTCAGCAAAGACTGTGCAGGTCCCTACTTTGTCAGCTTTGTGCTGGAGGGCCTGAACGTCTCGGGGATGATGCAGAACTGCAAGCTGGCGCGCGCTATTGCCGATGCGGGGTGATGATTGCCCTGGACCTTGCTGGAGGCCAAGGCCGAGCAACAGGGCAGGCGGGTCGTTGCCATCAACCGTTGGCTGCTCACCTCTCAAGCCTGCTCAACCTGTGGACACCGGGAGGGGAAGAACGTAGCATCAATATGCTCTGAACTAATTTTCATGAAAGCACTGTCATTTCCTTTTCTGGCTTCTTCTCGTGATGGTAATACTGCCAATACAAACGAATTACCCCCCCTCTCCCCACAATTCTTTACAAAAGGGAGTTAGGTCTGCGTTCTTACTACTCATTCTTTATTTCACTCTAAATTTAATTGAACAAAATTTAAAACCAGGACTAACTTATGATGCCTTACAACAACTTCATTTTATAGAGAAATGGCAATGGCAATGGGGATATATCTCAACTCAACCTCCATTATATCACTGGTTGTTTAAGATTGTTGTCGATGTATGCAATTTTTTAAATCTTAACTTTAAGTTTGCTGATTCATTTCTTAGACAAAGTCTTGTAATAGTTGATATTTTAATTGGATATTTGATATTTAGAAAATACAAATTTAACTAAGCCAATTCAATATTTTCAGCATTTGGATTATTTCTCATTTCAGATATTGGATGGTCGTTTCAATATAACTACACTCATACTGCATTAGCTGCAACCACAACACTCTTATTCATATTTCAATTTGTTAGCCTGTTAAATCAACCTACTTCAAAAAATTATTGTTTTACTGGAGTATCAATAGCTTGTGCTATATTATCTAAATACAATACAATACTTACTATTAGTGGAATATTATTGGCTTCATTATCTATTAAATCTGCGAGAAATGTAGTTCTTAAATCTAAATTTCTTATTACTTTATCGATAGCTTCAATAATTTTCTTGCCTCACTTTGATTGGATGTTATCTACAAGAAATCCTATACTAACAATTAGAAAAATCTTGAAAGTTGAAGATGTTAATGGATTAAATTCGATTTTACCTAATACTAACAGATTTAGGTAG
>NZ_FITM01000137.1 GCF_900047545.1 Candidatus Synechococcus spongiarum | reverse complement strand
CCAGCTTAACGCCCTGGCACAGCGCCTTGAGGAGCGAGGCTCCACACTCCATCTGGTTGGCCTGTTATCTGATGGCGGGGTCCACAGCCATGTGGATCATCTGGCGGGGTTGCTGCGCTGGCTCGCCGGCCGGCGGCTGTCCCGTGTCTGTATTCACGGCATCACCGATGGACGTGATACGGCGGATCGCGCCGGTCTGGAGCACGTGAAGGCGTTGCAGCAGTTGACGGCCAGCCTCAACTGTGGCCAACTCACCACCCTCTGCGGCCGCTACTGGGCCATGGATCGTGATCATCGCTGGGACCGCACCGCCAAGGTGTACCGCCTGCTCACGGAGAACCACAGCCCCCATCATCCCGACCCTGTGGCTGCTGTTGAAGCCAGCTATGCCGAAGGAATTGGCGACGAGTTTCTTGAGCCCCACCGCTTGGGGGAGGGGGTCCTGAAGCCAGGGGACGGGTTGATTTGCTTCAACTTTCGTCCGGACCGGGTCCGTCAGATGATCCGCGCCCTGGTGCTGGAAGATTTCGACGGCTTTCCCCGCCCCACGTGGCCCGCTCCCCTGGACGTGGTCACCTTTACCCAATACGAGTGGGGTCTGCCGGTGGGCGTTGCCTTCCCCCCCCAGCCCCTGGACCACCTGCTGGGCGACGTGGTGGCTGAGCATGGCCTTCGTCAGTTCCGCATTGCCGAGACGGAAAAATATCCCCACGTGACCTATTTCTTTAACGGCGGCAGGGAACGGCCGTTGCCGGGAGAGGATCGCCACCTGGTGCCTTCCCCCAGGGTGGCCACCTATGATCAGGCCCCGGCCATGTCCGCATGGGAGGTGACCGATGGCGTCATCAGCGCCATTGCCAGGGGTGTCTACTCCTTGATCGTGGTCAATTACGCCAACCCGGACATGGTGGGCCACACTGGAATCATGGATGCGGCGGTGCAGGCTGTTGAAACGGTGGATGCCTGTGTTGGCCGCATCGCGGAGGCGACCCGTTGGGCCGGGGGCACCATGCTGATCACAGCAGACCACGGCAACGCCGAAACCATGCGTTCAGCCGAGGGCAAGCCCTGGACAGCCCACACCACCAATCCCGTGCCGTTGCTGTTGCTTGAAGGGGAAAAGCGCAAGATCTCCGGCGACGACAAGCCTGTGGAGTTGCGGGACAACGGCACACTGGCAGACTTGGCCCCCACCATCCTGGACATTCTCCGGATCCCCGTGCCGCCGGCCATGGGTGGGCACAGCCTCGTTGCCCCCTCCTGCCAGATACGACCTGGCGCTGCCGGGCGCACAGCCCAGGCGCTAGGCGTCTAACCTGGTTGCCGGTCCTTCACTTCAGCGACGGTTGCTTCACTCCTTTGCGCTCGTCATCTGGCTTGTCACAGGTGTCCTTCTGATCATCACCGTTCTCCTCCATAGTCCCAAGGGGGATGGCATGGGGGGCATGGCTGTGGGCGCTGCAGCCGGCATGTTCAGCAGTACCCGCAGTGCAGAAAGCACCCTCAACCGCGCCACCTGGACCCTGGTCACCGTCTTTTTGCTGCTGGCGGTGCTGCTCAGCGCGGCCTGAACGGGTTCCCGTTAGAAGCCGCCAGCCACCCGACCAAAGCGAGGCCATCGCACCAGCAGCCATTGCAGGAAGAACCCTGCGTAAATCACCAGACAGAACCATCCGGCCACCCTGGCTCCCTCTGTGGTCCAGGGGGCGCCAAAGAGAAAGTTCAGCCCACGGCCCAAAAACTGGCTGAAGCCACCGGGAGGCTGCTGCCAGAGGGCACACACATCACTTGCCTGCCAACCGTTCAGGCAATTCAAGGAGGCCACACTGGCTACCGCGCCCACCGCGGTGAACACCGTGAGGCTCCACCGCCAGATTCGTGTCACCAGGGGCAGGGCACGCCAGGGGGGGAGATCCGCCAGCTCATAGTTGATATCTTCCCAGAACCACAGGCTGCCCAGGATGAGCAGGTGGGCAGCCACGGCAACGGCAAAGGCCATGGGCTCCGTGCCCGCCAGCAGCAGCACGGTGACGGCCAACAGGCTGGCCACCTTCCAATACAGGTTCAGGAGTCTGCTGATGGCTCCCTCCCGCCGCACTGTGGCCCAGATCAGCACCACCAGGGGTAAGACAATGGTGAGAACCACGGCAGCACGGTATTCCGCCCAGATCAGTTGTTGCAAAAACGCAATGCTCATTGTGTGGAGGGGCGGGGAACAAAAGAGGTCCCCCTGATTATGGATTGAGTAGGGTCTGATGCACGCGTTTGTTTGTGCCCATGTTGTCCTGGCTTCAGCAAGGCCAATCGAGAACTGGTGCGTGGCGCTCTGCCCTCGCCAGTGATGCCTCGCTGGAGCAAGCCATCCAGGACCTGGACCAGCAAGCCTCCCTACGGGGATTCGGCCTGGCAGATCTGGCGATGGTGTTTGTCAGCACCAGCTTTGCCAGCGAGCTTTCC
>NZ_FITM01000139.1 GCF_900047545.1 Candidatus Synechococcus spongiarum | reverse complement strand
AACTGGCTTTTCATGGTGGGACGTTGCCTTGCTTCCCCTGATCCAGCACTGGGGTTAAAGAACGGAGCCCCAGCTTCGCTCTGGTGGGGTTTCATCCCCCCGGACCCAGGGCATACATGGCCCCCTGTCGTCCGGGGAGTGGGCGTTTAGTGGCAGGGAAGTGGCTCGGGGGAGACTTGAACTCCCGACCTTGGGGTTATGAATCCCACGCTCTAACCGGCTGAGCTACCGAGCCATGGCAACTATCCTAGCAACACACCAACCCACTGTCCCTCAAGGTTGGTCCTGGCCTCAGGGCCAATCTGCTAGCGGCGGGGCAGCAGGGCCAGGGGATCTGCGGCGCCGCGGCCGGTGGGGTGAATCTCAAAGTGCAGATGGGGACCGGTGCATCTGCCGGTGCAGCCGATTTCACTGATTATCTGGCCGCGACGCACGGTCTGCCCAGGCTTCACCAGAATTCTGGAATTATGGGCATAGCGAGTGAGGCTGCCGTCGGAGTGGGTCAACTCCACCAGGTAGCCGTAGCCGTTGTGGTGCCACGAGGCCCGCTTCACCTGACCATCGGCAGCAGCCAGGACGGGTGTGCCCACGTGGTCGGAAATGTCAATGCCGTTGTGCATGCGCCCCCAGCGCCAGCCATAGCCGGAGGTGACGAGCCCGGACAGGGTGGGCCAACTCCAGCGGGTATCAAACCGCAACTCCTGCTGATGGTCAGCCAGCGTCTGGTTGGGCCAGGATAGACCGGCAACACCCGGTCGTGCGGCCAGGTGTTGGCTGTTGCGATCCGGCATGGGAACTTTGATTCTCAGGCCCGGCTGCAGATCCTGATCGCCAAGGCCCGGGTTGAGGGCATGAATGGTGGCCAGGAGACGGTCCCCTGGGGAAATGGTTGTCAGTTTTTCCCCCTCTGCCACGATGTGGATGCGCTCTCCTCGCCCGGGGACCGTGGTGTAAAAGGCAACCCCAGGCGGTGGCGTGTCTCGAAGGGTCAGGAGATCAAGGGAAATTGCGTACTTCACCATCAAGCGCCAGTCCTGGGGCACGCTGATCCAGCTTCCCTGGGCCAGCGGGTTCTCGTCTCTCCAACCCCCGTTGATCCACCGCAGGATGTCGGGAGACATTTTAATTTGGCTGGCCAACTCCTCGTAGGAAACGTTCTCGGCAAGCTGGATCCAAATCAGAGTTTGCTGGTCTTCAAAGACCGTCTCTTCCCGTTGGGCCAGGGTCGCGGACGTGGTTAAGGACTCGGGCGGCTCCTCCCGCAAGCTGGAGGGATTGATCCATGGCCCGGTATAGGCTTCCAGGTGGGACTTGAACAGGGCCGGCAGGCTGATCCAACTGCCTCTCTTCAGCGGTTGGGATTTGGTGACCCCATTGAAATGAAGCAGTGTTTGTAGCGGCAGGTTGAGCGCCTCGGCCAAGGCAAGGTGAGAGCCGTCCTGTCCCAACTGCATCCAGATCAGGTATTGCGGATGGTCTTGCTTTCCGGAGGGGGATGTACTGGGGACCAGTTCCTGCAAGATCCGCGGCTGCAAATTCTCAATGGCCGCCCTGGGGTTGAGTGTAGATGCGGAGAGGAGTGCAACAGCGGCCAGGATGGGCGTGGAAGCAACAGTGAGCTTGAAGAGAGACCGCACCGTGGATCCAGGGTCAGGAGAGAGGGGTGCGATCCGCGCCCCGGTAAAATTAGTGAACTGCCTTAGGATCCCTCTGACAACCCCCAGCGCTCCCACTTCTTCACATGATGCATCTCGCTTGAAGTTTCTTTCAGAGAATTTTGATGGGGAGGCTCCCATGGCGCCAGGGCGGAGTTGGTCTCCAGGCCAGTGGACCGCTGCTTTGGAAGGATGGCCCCATGCCGCTGGTCCCCAACGGGTGTCCGGCGTGGCCATGGAGCAGGCAGTGGCCATGGCGCTGGCGTGCGGACTCCAACCCCGTCGCCCCCTACTGCGCTGGTGCCTCTGCTGGCGCCGTCTTCAGCCTCGACAAAGTGCTCAACAACTGCTCGCTGCTGGTGTGCCCAGTGGTCCTGAATTGGGCCGGCAGCTTCGTGCATTGCGGATTGAAGCCATTGAGGCAGTTGAGCAGAGAACCCCTGACACCATCCCCGCCTCCAGGCCCCAGCACCTAAGCTAGTGGGCGTTCAAGGCTTTACGCCATGACGTTCACTGTGCTCAAGTTCAGTTCCGAAGACTGTGGTACCTGCCATCGCATGGCCCATTACGATGCTAAGGTGGCCATGGAGCTGGATGCTGAATTGATCATCGTGATGCTTCAGGACACCGACACCTACCGGCGCTACAGGAAGGTGCTCCTGGCCCAGTACCCCAATAAGGAGGGCATGGGCTGGCCCACTTATCTGGTGGTCAGTGATCCGGAAGGAGCCTTCACCATCCACGGTGAGTTGAAGGGGGGCATGCCCAAGGGGGAATTCCGCCGCAAGCTGGCGGCTCTTCTGCCGCAAGGGGAGGCCTAGCCAGCCGCCCTGGCCAGCGCTGTTGCGGTCTTCCTTAGCGCTTTTGGCGATCTGAGGATTGCTCTGGCTTGCGGCGGCGGTGCCTGTCGTTGGCTTCCATCAGCGACAGGTATATGACGCCAGCGGTGACGAACACCAGCAACACCACGGCCATCAGGCCCAGGGCACGGCTTGCCGTAAAAATTTCCGCCATCTGCACTCACAGCAGAGACTTGGGCTGCAGGACCGGAAGGGTCTCAGAACTTGAGCAGGTTATCCCCATCCCGCCCCCAGATCACGAATGCAATGGAAAGGCTGAACATGGCGGCCAGGGCAGCCCAGCCAACGGAAATCAACATGAACGGCAGATCGTTGCCGCCTCACCTTAGCGTAGGCAGTTCACACCGGATATGGCCATGGGCCGAGTTGTTGTCACCCACTCCACCTACATCCCGGGGCTACTCAAGGTTCTCAGGAAACTGGCCGCAGTGGAGGGGGTCACGACATGTACCCCGGCGGTGATCCGCCATGGGAGCACCAATGCCGAAACCTTCCAGTTGCGCATCACCACACCCCTGCCCCGGGGAGGTGGTTTCAAGGCCATCGCCCGCAAAGGCCGCTCCAGCCAGGAGGTGTTCATCACCACCCAACTGGAGAAAGCCGTGATCCAAAATGCGGTGCGGCGCATCCTGGATGCTTGAGGGCCTTGGTCAAAGTTTGGAACCGCCATGCCGTCCTGCCTCAGGTTACGACCTGGGATCAGCCAGGGGGGAAGCAAAAGCTGGGATCCATTTCCGGCACAAAGGCCAGTCTACTTCACCGTCACGACATGCCTCCCACATCGAGAGGGAGTCAGATCAGAACACTGGAGAAAGCAGAAGACCAACATGGCAGTTCCGTCGTCATCTTAAGTCATTGTCCTGGACACTGGCCAGATCCGGTTCACGGCAGTCAAGCTCTCTTTAACGTCCTGCTGGCGCTGGTCAGGGGTGGAACCGGTGAGGCAGCGGGTCATGTGGCCCAGCTTGCGGCCCCGTCGGCTGATGTGCTTCCCGTACCAATGGAGATGAAAGCCGGAGAGGTCTGCCAGGGCCTGCTGTTCATGGGCATAGGTCTTCCGGCTGTCTTCAAACCCCAGGAGGTTGATCATGAGGGCCCCTGGCGTACACAGGTCCGTCGGCCCTGGGGATGCCCCCGTCAAGGCCCGCAGATGCTGCTCAAACTGGCTGGTGGCACAGGCCTCGATGGTGAGGTGTCCGGAGTTGTGGGTGCGTGGAGCCAGCTCGTTTACCAGTAGGCCTTCCGGCGCCCAAAACATCTCCACGGCCAGCACACCCACGTAGTTGAGCTGCTGCAGGATGGAGCCAATGATGGTAACGGCGCGGGCTTCCACGCTCTGGGGCACCGAGGCGGGGGCAAGAACCGTGGCGCACACCTGCCCAAGCTGGCGGGTTTCCAGCAAGGGATAACAGCAAACCTCTCCCTCAACCGAGCGGGCCCCCACCATGGCCAACTCCCGCTCAAAGTCCACAACGCGCTCCAGATACCAGTCTTCCGTGCTCACGGTTTCAGAAAATGCCTTGAGGGTTTCGGGGCTGTCAATGGTCCGCAGACCCCGGCCGTCATAGCCGCCGGAGGCGGCCTTGGCCATCAGGGGATAGCCAAAATCATGGAGGCGCTCCGGGTGCGTCAGAGCCTCGTTGAGGTCCATCCAAGTAGGGACCGGGATGCTGAAGTCCCGCAAGACGTGACGCTGCCGCCGCTTGTCCATCAAGGCAGAGAGGGCCTCCAGGGAGGGACGGAACACCACACCGGCCTGCTCCAGAGGCACCAGGGACGCCAGGTCAACGAGTTCGTTTTCAAAGCCGATCACATCCACTTGGTCCGCTAGGGCCTTCACCGCCTCCGGCGCCCCCAGGGGACCCTGCACCCAGCCATCGGCGGCACCCACGGCGGGGTCGTCTCCACAGGGACCCTGCACCACCAGGCTGATGCCCATGGTCCGGGCCGCCATGGCCAGCATCTGAGCCAACTGGCCCGCTCCAATGATGCCCACCCGCATGGTCACCGGATCTCCCAATTCAGAGGAAACGACTGCTCTGCGCCACGCTGAAGCGCAACAGCGTCAGCAGCACGACCAGCAGGAACAGGGCCAAGCCCACTGTGCAGGCATAGCTGATGTCCAGCTCCCGAAAGGCCTGGTCATACACGTAGTACACCAGCGTGCGGGTGCTGCCGGCGGGACCACCCTGAGTCATCAGGAACACCTCCTCAAACACCTTGGTGGCCGCAATGGCGGAGATCACGGCCACCAGCACCACGTAGGGGCGCAGCAGGGGCAGGGTGATGTGCAGATGGACGCGCCAGCCACGGCAGCCATCCAGGGCGGCCGCCTCGTAAAGCTCCACAGGAATCCCCTGCAAACCCGCCAGAAAAATCACCATGTAGTAGCCAATCCCTTTCCAGAAGGTCACCACCATGACGGAAACCAGCGCCAGCCGTGGATCGGCGAGGAAACCGATGGGCTCGCTCCCCATCCAGGTGGCCAGCAGGCCGTTGAGGAGGCCGTTCTCCGCATAGAGCCAGCGGAAGGCAATGGCCGCAACCACGATGGACACCAGCACAGGGGTGTAGTAGGCGGCCCGCAGCAACTGGATCCCGGGCAGCTTCCGGTTCACCAGAATGGCCAGCCCCAGGGAACTCACCACAATGGGGGGTACAACGCCCACCAGATAGAGCACTGTGGTGCCCAATACCCGTCGGAACACAGCATCGGCCCACAGGCGGCGCAGATTGCTCAAGCCCACCCAGGCGAGGGGTTCGCTTACGTCCAGGCCGCTGCGGGTGAAGCTCATCAGCAACGCCAACACCGCCGGAATGAGCACCGACAGGGACAACAGCAGCAACGCAGGCATGAGAAACAGCCATGGTGTTGCAGAGCGACTGGAGGGCGGCATGGCAGGTGAGAATCACCGTGAAGAGATCCCGTCACCGTGACCCTAACCAACCTGACACGCATTCCCGTTGCCCTGGCCCAAAGGGGGTATGAGGTGGTGATCGGCAGGGACTGCCGGTTCCAGGTGGGGGAAGAGTTGCGGCGGCTGGGTTACGGGGCGGGGCTCAA
>NZ_FITM01000140.1 GCF_900047545.1 Candidatus Synechococcus spongiarum | reverse complement strand
TGTTACGCGCCCGGTTATTGGAGCAAACGGACGACCTGTTATTGGAGCAGATGGACAACCCGAGATGGAAATTGTCATGCGTCCCGATGGTCCCGAGATAAAAGATAATAAATTTCAACAAAACCCAGATCTCAAATCTGAAAAAGCAACTCGGATTGAAATTGGTACACGTTACCAGCGCAGCAACATTCTAGCAGCAGGAGATCAACTATTGCTCTCTGCAAATGCTTACTATGCTAATGTTGATAACTATATTGAAGCTATTGTCAGCACTCAGACTGATAATTTTATCACATTCACGCAGAACGTCAATGCAGAGCTGTCTGGATTTGAGGCTGAGATGGCCTATGATGCCCGGTCCTGGTTCACCTCTGCCAACCTTACGATTCCCCGTGGCAGCCAAGAGGGAAATTCACGTCAACTGGCCAATCTTCCCCAGGATCGCCTCTCTGCAACCCTCGGCCTGAGACCGGATCCGAAATGGGAGATTGGCTTGCGTTCCACCGTGGCTGGTGAGAGAAAGATCAACGACAACGAAGATAGCAACATTAACACCGACAGCTTCTTGACCTTTGATCTATTTGCCAACCTCTGGCTTGGCGATGATCTTGCTTCCGGTGCCCTGGTTTCATTTGGCATTGATAACATCACCAATCAGAAATATAAGCTTCATCCCAATGTACTATCTAGTCACGGTAGATCCGTTAAATTAAATACACAATTTACTTTCTAAAACACGTTTGAGCATTTCTTCCATGGCACTTCCTCAATTCTTGAACATGACTTTTCGCAACAAAGCCATTGCCAGTCCGTGGCGCCAGCTTCGGGCTAGCCAATTCATGACAGCAGCCGTTGCTGCGATGGCTGGTTTTCTACTGCATTGGCCAGCTCAGGCTCAAGACTTGACCAGGCGGATTGTTGTGGCTGGTGGAGATCTCACGGAAATTGTTTTTGCCCTTGATGCTGAAGATCAGCTTGTCGGTGTTGATCAAACATCCACATGGCCGCCACAGGCACAAGATCTTCCCCAGATTGGCTATGTCAGGCGCCTATCTGCAGAAGGTGTTCTGTCTCTGGATCCCGATTTGCTGATTGCCGCCCATGATGCCGGCCCGGATGTGGCGCTGCGGCAGCTTCGGCAGGCTGGTGTCCTGGTTGTTCAGGCGCCTGACGTGGACGGCGCCGACGGGGTGGTGGCCAAGATCGACCTGGTGGGGGAGATTCTCAATCGAGAGGATGATGCCCAGGCCCTTGCGGCGCAGTTTCAAGCCGATCTGGCTGCTGTGCAGACCAAGGTGGCAACCCTGACCCGCCAGCCCCGGGTGTTGTTCATTCTTTCCATCGCGGGCAATGCGCCCATCGTCGGCGGTCGCGACACCTCCGCAGACGACATCATCCGTCTTGCTGGCGCCACCAACGCGGCAGCAGCCGTCAGTGGCTATAAGCCCATAAGCCGGGAAGCCATTCTGGCGGCGCAGCCGGATGTACTGCTTTTGATGGATCGCCACGCCGAAACATTCGGTGGCGCAACGGCAATCCTGAGCCGTCCTGAATTCGCCCTCACCCCCGCCGGCCAGGCTGGTCATGCTGTGACCATGGACGGCTTGCTGCTGCTGGGCTTTGGACCCCGCACCCCTCAGGCTGTCGCCCAGCTGGTTCGGGCCCTCCAGCCCCAGGCTGCTGTGGAAGCTGGCTTTTAACCCATGGGAGGACGGTGGAGGATGACAAGTGTCCGTCGGCGCCAGCAGTTATGGATCGTCATTCTGCTGTTGGCAGTTGGTCTTTTGGCCGTGGCTGCCTTGACGCTAGGCCCTGTCGCCATCCAACCCGACCGCCTGTTGGCCACGCTTCTCGGCCAGGGGGACACGACGGAAACAGCTATTCTTTGGGTCATTCGTTTGCCGCGGCTCCTGCTTGGCGTTGCCGCTGGCATCGCCTTGGCCCTCTCCGGTGCAGCTCTGCAAGGCATCCTGCGCAACCCCCTGGCCGATCCGGGACTCATCGGCATCACCGCTGGCGCCTCTCTTGGCAGTGTCACGGTCATTGTTCTCGGAGAAGTCATTGCAGACTCTTTGCCAACAGCACTCAGACCATGGCTCTTGCCGATTGCGGCTTTTCTGGGTGCGGCCCTGGTGATTGCACTTGTGTTTTCCCTGGCGCAACGGGATGGCACAACATCTGTGGCGACCTTGATTTTGGCCGGCGTGGCGATTAATGCCACAGCCTCTGCAATCATCGGAGGACTGGTGTATATCAGCGATGATGATCAGTTGCGGGATCTGACGTTCTGGACCATGGGCGCCCTGGCTGGGGCCGGCTGGCCTTTGGTACTCATGGCTGTTGCCCTGACGGCCCTGTCGGCTCCCTTGCTGGCGGGGCAGGCCCAGGCGCTGGATCTGTTTCAGTTGGGAGAGCGGGCGGCATTTCACACGGGCCTGGATGTGGAGCGCTGCAAACGTCGTGTGGCGTTGGGAACAGCGATCACCGTCGGCGCCGTCACCTCGGCCGCTGGTCCCATTGGCTTTATCGGCTTGGTGGCTCCCCACTTGGCGCGCCTCATCTTCGGACCACGCCATGCCGTTCTGCTGCCAACTGCCGTCCTCATGGGAATTGCCTTGGTGCTGGCGGCGGATCTTGTGGTTCGTCTTGTGGCGCCTCCGGCGGAGCCGCCCCTGGGTTTGGCCACCAGCTTGATCGGGGGACCGTTTTTTCTGTGGTTGTTACTGCGCAGCCCGATGAGTCACCAGCAAGGGAATTGATGGTGCTGGAAGCTGCTGATGTCTGCGTGATGCGGGGCCGACGGCCCATTTTGAAGGGGATCAGCCTACGGCTACAGCCCGGGCGGATCACCGCTGTGATTGGCCCCAACGGTGCTGGCAAGTCAACGGTGTTGGCCTGCCTCTCGGGAGCATTGATTCCTGGGCGCGGCACACTCCGCTTGGCTGGGGAGTGTCTGCATCAGTTGTCTGCGGCTGAGTTAGGGCGCCGCCGTGCTGTTCTTGAACAATCGCCCATCGCCCCTGCCGGATTCACACTGAAGGCACTGGTGGCGTTGGGAATCCCCCGCCAAGTGCCGCCGCGACAAACCCAGGCCCTGGTGGATCGGGCCCTCAAGGCTGTGGGCCTGAGCGAGCACACTCATCAGACGATTGACACCTTATCGGGTGGCGGACAACAGCGGGCTCATCTGGCCCGTGTCCTGGCGCAACTCTGGGCGGGGCAGGCCTTGGGTGGCGGACATTGGCTGCTGTTGGACGAGCCCACAGCCCACCTAGACCTGGCCCATCAGGCCGCCGTCATCCGCATTGCCCACCAAGTGGCAGCGGAAGGGGTCGGGGTGGTGGTGGTGGTCCATGACTTGACCGTTGCCGCTGCTCTGGCAAGTCACGTTGTTCTGATGCAAGGTGGGTGTGTGGTGGCCTGGGGACCAGCGGATCAACTCTTGCAGCCCACGGTTCTGGAACCCGTGTACGGCCTTCCCCTGTTGCGCAACGAACCCATAGCCGGAAGAACAGCCATTATCCCCCTCTTCCCTGTCCTCTAAGGAAGGTCTTTGCTGATAAGGGCTACCTGTCCAAAGCGCTGCTGGAGCGCCTCTGG
>NZ_FITM01000144.1 GCF_900047545.1 Candidatus Synechococcus spongiarum | reverse complement strand
ATTAATGAAGGGATCCCGTTGGCTGGCCCGTTCAATTAAATTCTCTGTATCGTTGCGGAATACTGTTAATTTTGTCACAAGTGCGTCATTATCGACAAAGATATCATTTATAGCATAAGTAGTACCAATCTCATAGGTAATTCCCGTTTCCGCGTCCAACTCAAGATTACCACTTGCCCCATCAAAGATCTCATCCAGAACGGGTAAGCGTTCAGTGTAAGCAACTGAACCGAAAAGACTCCAATTGTTATTAATCTCAAAAAGGGCTGCCAATTTGGGCGAGACGGCAGTGTTGGTGACGGTCTCGTTAAAGTTGGGATTGGTGTTTAGTGCATCGGAAGTTAGTGCAGCATGCTCCACCCGTAGACCAGGGATCAGGGTCAGGCCGATATTAGGAAACACCATCTCTGTCTGGACAAAGGCCGCAACTTTGGTATCCTTGCCACCAGGCTGGAACCGGATAAACCCACGCTCTGCCTCCCCCGTGCGGGTTTGCCAACTGCCTTGCACACCAGCGGTCAGAAAGGTTTGCAGCCCCTCTTCCAAACCAAAGATGGACGTATTTTCAAAACTGAGTTGATAGTTTTCGTAGGCATATGTGCTGTCATCAAACAGAACACTAGTGTCAAAGGGTGGTGGTAAAGTATTTTTTGCATTCTCTTGAATCACTCTGGTGTCAGACCAGGACAACCTCGCCTTGAAATCAATTAAATCACTTTCCAATGGGGTATTCTCGTAGATCAGGACAACTGTCTTGTCTGTAACTTCCCGGTCCACCAGCCCAAAGCTACCTGTGCCTGTCTGCTCGTACTCCGCCTCGTCTTCCTGGGTGGTCCAATGCTGATAGGACAACTCAATGGCCTGCGAATTCCCGTCACCAAACTCGTAGCGGCTCTTCAGCAGTGCTGAAGGGGCATCAAAGGCTGAGCCACGGATCTGCTCTCCGCTTCCGTCTTTGAGATCGTCGTTGTTGCGGTAGATGAATGCACCCAGAAACTCCAGGTTTTTAGTAGGACGTGAAGCCAGAATGGTGCTGCTGAATCCCCCGTAGCCGTTGCTGGTCATCTCCAACTTCTGACGCAGGGCAAAATCCCGATCATCATCTTTCAGAAAATCGCTGGCGTCCTTGGTTTCCAGCGTAACGACTCCCGCCAATGCGCCGGAGCCATAGAGAGTTGAGGAGGCCGGTCCACGCAACACCTCAACCCGCTTGTACAGCTCCGGATCGGTGAACAAGGCCCCCATGCGGTATTGCTGGTAGTACTTAGTCGCGCCATCCACCTGAAGAATCAGTCTGCCTTCCCCGCCGCTGTTGTCTTGACCAAAACCACGAATGTTGAACGCCTCTCCCAGCACTCTATTGCTTCCAAAGGCTTTAACACCGGGTAAATCCGTGAGCCCATTCCCAACCGTGGTGGGCTGTTTTCGATCCAGTTCATTTTGATTGAGCACTGATACGGATTGGGGAGTATCACTGACCACCTTTTCCTTGCCACCAGAAATAACGATCGGATCAAGCTCAATCGGTTCTTCTTGCGCAAAAGCAGGTAGAATGACCAAGTAGCTGAGACCACAGCTAAACAAGCAGACGAAGGCAGGGAGAGATTTAATCCGAGTCAAGTTGAGTCTCCTAAAAATTGTGAGATTTCTAGCTTAGACAGTCTGCAAAAACAGGTGATGCAGGATGTTACCAACAAAAGCAATAATTACTACAGTTGATTAACCATGTAAGTCATATAAAGGAATCAGCAAGCACTTCACCCAGTCCTAACATCACCAGGGATTGGCTCTTGATCAGGATTTGGGCTTTCTCGCCCTCATTCTCTCCCTACAAACCTGGTGTGAACTTGCCAACGGGCAACGTGGTAAACGCCAAGGTTATTAGTATATTTTCTTACAATTTAAAGTTCTTAATGTAACCTCATGGATTTTTGGGATCCGTTCTACGCTAGCCTTCTCAGGCGCTCACTGAGCAAACCATGAACTCAACATCCACGTCCGACCGGCAGCACTGGTACCTCAAACTCGTCGCGGTTCCACTGCTGCTGACTCTACGCTCCGTTGCAGCCCCTCCTCGCCAGTTGCTATCCAAAATGCCGTCGTCTTCCGGCGGGCAGCACTGGTATCTGAGATTTGTTTTTAGTCCCCTACTTGGGTTTCTAAAATCCATTGTAGTCTTATTGGCTCAGGTACTTAAACTCATCGGTCACACCCTGACGACGATCGGGAAAGTTTTTGTTCTATTCCAAAGGATTGTTATTAATCCTCTACTGAGTTCCCCGCGCTTCATTGTCGTTTTTATCAGTCAACTTTTAACGTTCAAGTCAAATCAACTAACCCCTGGTCGCTATGCCCTTGAAACTGTGGCACAATGGCCTCGTCGATTTATAAAATTCTTCCCAGCTCTCTTCCACTTTTTTGTGAACTGGGCGGAACAACGCCCCCGCTTCCTCAACCGCATCACACTGCTTGCACCAGTTAGCGCCAGCCTCTCCTTGTTTTCTCTGGCAGTCTTGAAAGCGTCGTTCCTGAGCTCGTTCCTGGAACTGCACTTCCCGGAAAACCTGAGCGTAGAGGTGGTTAAGCTGCCTGTATTCTAGTAAGGCGTTGACGTGAAAAAGCCCCAGCCTTGGCTGGGGCTTTTGGGTTTCAGTCTCTTTTGAGAACAGCGGGATTGCGCTCAGTTGATTTTGGCTGTCTCCATTGAGTTGAAGGCGTCCTCAACAGACTTGAAGTTGAAGCCAAGGGAGCGCAGAGCATGCCAGAGATGGCCTTGCAGAAAGAAGAAGGCCAGATAGAAGTGAGCGTTGGCCAGCCAAGCCCTGGCGCTATGCACACCCAGTCCCATATCTGCTGTGTCAGCAAAATAGGGAGAGAAGGCAAACTTCAGTGTCAAGGGAGCGCCATAGAAGGTTTCCGGATAGACTGTTGTGTTCATGGCACACCAGTAACTGGCCACAAAGCCCATCAGGGCAATGCCTCCCAAAGAATAGGACAAAATCGCCTCACCGGTATAAGTCTGCACTTTCCGGAAGAATCCATAGGGGGGGACGAGAATGTGCCAGATACCGCCAAACAGCAAGATGAAGGACAGGACCGCGTGACCACCGACTACATCCTCCAAGCTACTGATGCTGATGAAATTGGTCTGATAGCCCCAGACCATACCCAGATCAATGTTGGGCTGCACAGTGCGCACAATCTGCTGGGCAGGGTCATAGATGCCAAAACGCTGGGCCCACTCCACAAAGGCAATGGCGCCCAAACCCAGGAAGATGAGATGATGGCCAAGGATGAGGCCAAGTTGCTTTGGATCATCCCAGGAGAAATGAAACTTGCGGGCCTGCCCCTCAGATTGACTAAGATCTTCCGGGGCACGGAATTGGTGCCAGATGCCAGCGGCGGCCAGCACCGCCGAGGAAACCAGGTGCAGAGCAGCAGTGGCATAGTAGGGCTGTGTGTCGGTAATGACACCACCCTCGCCAACACCAAAGCCGAGGCTGGCTAAGTGGGGCAACAAAATCAGGCCTTGCCCACCCATGGGAAGTGAGGGGTTGTATTTGGCCAGTTCAAAAAAGGTGAACGATCCGGCCCAAAACATGATCAGGCCGGCATGGGCTGTATGGGCAGCAATGAAGGTTCCGGAGCGCTTGGCCACGCCGGAATTCCCTGCCCACCAGTCATAGGTGACGTTGGGATTGCCGTAGGACTGCATCGCAGCAGGTCAATAACTACAGGTCTAAAGTTATGGCAGCTTGTGCTAGGGCATGTTAGAAATCAAACGTTTTGATAGCATGTTCCGATACCTAACCATGTTCTGTGGGGATTGTTGGCCTTTGCAGGCCAGCGCCGTTTTACTTCTGCTTGTTAGATGGATGTATGCATGCTGAATGCCTGGTTTGCTGGCTTTCTTAAAATCTCTTAAAATTTCAAGAGGTCTTAAAAAGTCCCAAAGAAAAAGCCACTCTCATTGGAGTGGCTCGGTGAACGTCTCGCCATTAATCCTCACTCGCTGACCAGTTCAGCCAGTCATCATTTTTGATACTTGAGTGAACGTAATATCACACTTTAAAGTTACGACACTGCGAAATCAGGACACCCCGGCACATTGCTGGTAACGCTCCCAGAAAAGCTTCATCTGGGCACGGCTGCCGATGCTGACCCTCACACTGCCATCCAACAGGGGCTTGCCGGTCATGGGTCGCACCAACACACCCTGGCGCCGCAGGGCCGCCACAAGGCGGTCCGGGTCCTGATCCGGCCAGAGCAGCAGATAGTTGCCACCGTCACAGTGGTGCCGTAATCCTGCCGCAGCCAGTTGGGATAGGAGCCAGTCCCGGGCAGCGCTCACCTCCTGCACGTAGGCGCACACATGGTCCTGGTCCTCCAGGGCGGCAAGGGCGGCAGTTACGGCAAAGCCGTTGACGTCGTAAGGGCCGGTCACCCGCTCCAGCCGCTCCACAATCTCCGCACTACCCACCGCAAAGCCCAGGCGTAGCGCCGCCAGCCCGGCGGTCTTGGAGAGGGAGCGCAAGACCAGCAGATTGGGCTGCTGCAGCGCCGTCGACAGCACCGTATCCCCCGTAAATGCTTCATAGAGCTCATCCACCACCACCAGGGTGTGGGGATGGGCCGCCGCCATGGCCCGAATCCAGCTGGGGTCCAGCCGGGTGCCCGTGGGGTTGTTGGGGTTGCAAATCATCAACAGGCGCGGCCTGGACTGCAGGGCTTGGGCCACCGCCTGCCGGGGGTAGTGAAAATCAGGCAGTTCATGGGGAACGGCCTGGAGGACCATGCCCTGTTGGCGTCCACAGGGGGCGTAGTAACCAAACGTGGGCGTGGCCATGAGCAAGGTCTCGCCCACAGCGCCAAAGGCTTGGAACACCGCGTGAATGGCCCCGTCCGCACCGTTGAACAGGCCCACTTGCCCCTTGTCCACTCCCAACACCTGGGCATAGCGGTGCTTGAGGGCATCGTACTCCGGGTACATGCCGTAGTGCTCCGGCGCCATGCCCCGAATGGCCTCCACCACCTTGGGGCTGGGACCCATGGTGTTTTCGTTGAAGTCCAGCCGCAGCAAGCCGCGACGGCCCTCCAGAGGAGCGCTGTAGGTCTGGAGCGCCTCCACCAGGGGGGAAGCTTTCAGGATGGGCATGGTGGATACCTTCTCCGCTCACATGCGATCAAGGGTCTTGATGCCCAGGAGCGCCAGGCCCAGGTCCATGGTCCGGGCGCTGAGGCGACACAGGGCAAGGCGTGTGGGGCGGGATTGGGCTGGTGCCTTGAGCACGGGCAACTGGTCATAGAAGCGGTTAAAGATCTGGCTGAGACCAAACAGATAGGTGCAGAGGCGATTGGGCAGCAGGTCCTGCTCCATGGCCAGGAGCACCTCATCAAAGTTCAGCAGTTGCCGCGCCAAACTCAACTCCTGGGGGGCCTGCAGGCAAATGGCGCCGGGCTCCGCCGCCACGAGCGATCCCCCCTGACGGGCAATGCCTTGAATGCGCACGTAGGCATAGAGCAGATAGGGCGCCGTGTTGCCCTGGAGAGCAAGCATCCGATCAAAGCTGAACTGGTAGTTAGTGGTGCGGTTCTGGCTGAGATCAGCATATTTCACGGCGGCGATGCCAACGGTTTCCGCCACCTGGGCAACGAAGTCCTCCTCGGCCTGCCGTTGCTCCCGGGCCATGCGCTCCACCAGATCACGCCGGGCCCGCTCCACTGCTTCCTCCAGCAGGTCCCGCAGGCGGACGGTGGCGCCGGAGCGGGTTTTGAGCTTCTTGCCGTCGGCGCCCTGCACCAGACCGAAGGGCACGTGCTGGAGACAGCACCCCTTGGGCACCCAACCGGCCCGCTGCGCCACCTGAAACACCGCCGCAAAGTGGTTCGACTGGCCCGCATCGGTGACGTACACCACCCGCTCGGCCCCCTCGCCCCCTGCAGCGGGGCTGGCCAGCCGCTGGCGGATGGCGGCCAGGTCGGTGGTGGCATAGTTGTAGCCCCCATCCCGTTTCTGCACAATGAGTGGCAGGGGTTGGCCATCCTTGCCCATCATGCCCTCCAGAAAGACACAGCGGGCGCCGTTGTCCACCACCAGCAGCCCGGCCTGCTCCAGATCCTCCACAACCTTTGGCAGGGCGTCGTTGTAAAAGGACTCGCCCCGCTCCATCAACTGCACGTCCAGGCAGTCGTAGATGGCTTGGAACCCTTGGCGGGATTGCTGGCAGAGGAGCCCCCAGGCCTTTAAGGCGTCCGGCTCACCCGCCTGAAGCCTCACCACCTCGCGGCGGCTGTGCTCCTGAAAGCCTTCATCTTCGTCAAAGCGCTTCTTGGCCTGGCGATAGAAGGCCACTAGGTCCCCCAGGTCCACGTGCTCCTCACCGGACAGGGATCGGGGCGCCACATGTTTGAGGTGGGTAATCAACATGCCGAATTGGGTTCCCCAATCCCCCAGGTGATTGAGTCGCAACACCCGGTGCCCACGGAAGGACAGCAAGCGGGCAATGCAGTCGCCGATGATGGTGGAGCGCAGGTGCCCCACATGCATCTCCTTGGCGATGTTGGGGCTGGAAAAATCCACCACCACCCGTTGCCGGACCTGGGCCATGGGCACCCCCAGCCGGGGCTGATCCAACCGCTCCTGCACCTCTGCTGCCAACACCTCGGGCCGAACGGTGAAGTTGATAAACCCCGGCCCCGCCACCCGGGGTGGATAGCAGAGGTCCTCCACCTGCAGGTGGTCCACCACAGCCTGGGCAATCTGCCGCGGCGGCTGCCCTAGCATCTTGGCCAACCCCATGGCGCCATTGGCCTGGAAGTCGCCAAACTCCGGCCTGGTGGCTGGTTCTAGCGGAAACTCCACAGCGGCGTCCGGCAGCGGAAGGGCCTGGGCCATGGCCTCCAACAGCCGGTGCTGCAGGGCGTTCCGGAGCTTAAGCATGGTCTGCCGGCACAGATGCAGCCCCCATCTTGCCGTGCCCTCCGTCCCGGTGGATCATTCCCTGCAGAAGCGCATGGTGAGATCCAGCCAGGGGGAGTGGGTCACGGGGGCGCTGGTGGAGATGAGGTCAACGTCACAGGAACCGTAGGCCCCCAGTTGCTCGGGTCGGACGCCGGAGACTTCCAGCACCACGTTCTTGCCACGCTGCCTGGCCCGATGACGCAGCTTGGGGGCCAATCCCTCCACCGCCTCCGGGGCAAATTCATCCAGCAGCACCCCTTCGGCGCCAGCCTCCACCGCCGCTTTGGCTTCGGCAGCGGTTTCCGCTTCCACAATCACTGACACCGGCCAGGGCGCCTGCCTACGCACCCGCTGCAGCGCTGGCGCCAGGCCACCGCACCAGGCCAGATGGTTTTCTTTCAGCATCACCGCATCATCCAGGCCCATCCTGTGGTTCAGGCCACCCCCACAACGGACGGCGTATTTCTCCAGCAGACGGAGACCGGGCGTGGTTTTGCGGGTGTCCACCAGGTGGATGCCGCTGCCCGCCAGTTGCGCCACCAGACGGGCTGTGGCCGTGGCCACGCCCGACAGGCACATGGCCAGGTTCAGGGCCACCCGCTCCCCCGCCAGGAGAGCCGCGGCAGGGCCGTGGAGGCGCAGAAGTTCGGTGCCCGGCGCCACAGCGTCTCCGTCCGCCACAAGCACCTGCACCTGCACCGCCGGGTTCAGCAGGTGGAACAACTCCGCGGCCAGTGGACCACCGCAGAAGCAGCCTGACTCCTTCGCCAGCCACAGGGCATCACCTTGCACGTCCCCCACAGCGGGGGCGCTGAGATCACCACGGCCCAAGTCTTCCTGCAGCCAGCGCTCCAGGCTATGGCGGAGTTCCGGGGTCCAGAGCAGGGCAGCCATGGGGACAACAGTGGCGCTGGCGCCATGGTGACCCATGGGCTGAACTCACGTCGGGAATAGGGCGGCCCCTTGGGGCCAGTTGCCGCGGGGCCTCCTGCAGCCAGTGTCGCACCCGGCTTTGGGCGGGGTGGTGCGGTTGCCGTCGCCAGATGCTGCGGGCCAGAAGCAGCTCGTCCCCCAGGCAGTCCAATCCCAGCGCGGTGAGCCACTGCCGCCGCCGGGATTGCCCCTGATCGCAGCGCAGGCGCCAGCCTTTGGCGTTCATCTGTACGCCGAACCGTGGGGCCAGATCCAGCAGGCGCGCCAACTCGGCTTGTAGGGGCGGTCCGTACAGGTGTTCATGGCCAGGGTGGACTACAACGGACAATTGCGGCGGCAACTGGGGGTGCAGCCGTTGGAAGCGCAGCGCCGCCGCCAACTCCCCCCTGTGACTTTCCAGCAGCACACCACCCACGGTTGCCTGCCGGAGATCACCGCTGCTGCTTTCCAGGAGGTGGCGCAACTGGGTGGGAGTGGTGGCATTGTCCAGGCGCAGCAGCGCCGGGGCTTGGCTCCGATCCCACAGCAGCCGGCGATAGTCTGCCGGGGCCGTCCCGGTGCAAGGCCAACCGGTGGTGGCGGCCGGATCCAGGCGCCAGATGCTTTGCTGGAGCAACGGCTGAAAACCGGCTTCTCGCAACAACGGCAGCCGCAGGGAATCCGTGCTCCAGCAGCGGGCAAACCAGCAGCGGGCCTTGGGTGCAACGGCAATGACATGGCGCACCAGGGCCAGGGCAACGGTGCGACGAGACTCCCGGGGCAGTGGTTCCGCCAGGCAAAGCTTGTGCAGGCTCCAGCAGCTTCCGCTGCGGTTGTCCGCCAGCGCCATCACCAGACCCTGAATCGCGCCGTTATGCCGAGCGCTGAGCAGGAGCGGCACGGGCTGCCGGCCGGGAAGCAGGCGCCGCAGCCAGCGGTCCCGCATCGTGGCCAGGAGCACATGGCTCCAGAGGGCCCGGTCCTCCCCGATCAGGTCCTCCGTGAGGCCACCCAGATCCGCAATGGCCAGGGACCGCAGTTTGAGCGGTGGCTGCTGGTGTCCCGTCGCCGGACCCTGGGGCAGCCTATCTTGAACGGGAGTCATGGCCGGGCCTCCGCGACGGGGGAGGGGCGGATGATCACCAGGGGGGTCCCCTCGTTGGCATTGCCGGCGGGATTGGCCACCAGAGCTTGATGAACGAGAGCCGGATCCACGCCACTGCTGGTGGCGATGACTTTAACCCGCCCCAGGTCGTTCACGTCCACCACCACCACGGGGTGCCCCACGGCCTGAGCCAACTGGGTCGCCATGGCCTGGCTCTCCTCCGGACCCAGAACAATGGTGCGGTCATAGGGGGGAATGGTGCCCGTGAGGTCGTCGATGAGTCGCGCCTGCTCTCCTGCCAGACGGTAGAAGCCGCCGCGGATGCCCAGCAGCCGCAACAGGACGCCCCCGAGCCATGCGCAAAGCACCCGTGCAGGACCAGTCAGATCAATGAGGGCCTGAAGACCGCAGGCGGTAGCCAGGCTGCTGTGGGGATGAAACACCCGACACAACTGCCGCGCCAGACAGGAGGGCTCCACGGTTGTGCCCAGGCGGTAGCGCCCCTGCATCACGGCCAGGGGGGTTTCCGCAAGGGCCACCACGTCCCCCGGCTGGAGATGGGGTTCAGCGTAGCGTCGCAGCACCTGGAGGGGATCATCCAGCCAGCCCAGCAGATGGGTAGCCAGGGGCAGCACCTGACAGCCCGACCCTTGACGCCAGGCCGGCTGCGGGTTGGCAGTCGGTCTGGCCATGGGGATCACCAGGCCATGGCGCTGCTGGAGGTGGCCGAACGGTCCGTAGGCCAGCCAGCCCACCTCCAGCCACAGGGCTTGAAGGCTCCCCAGACCGACGCCAGTCAGCACCAAGTCCACCCGCGCGGCCATGGGCTGTCGGGGTTTCAAAATGGAGACGGGCCAATAGCCGTCCGGGCGGGGCTCAACGTCGGGATGATCCGGCCCGACCCGTATCTTCACGTTGATGCCGTCCACCGCCTGGGTGGCCAGCAGGGTGGGCTCAGCCCGAAGCCGGGTGAGCATCACATCCTTGCGGGCATGGGTGTTGACCAGCTTCACCTGCATCTGCACCCGCACTTGCTGCTCGTCCACGTGCAGCCGCCATGGCCCCGTCTCCAGGCGCAGGGGACTGGCGGGGCGGAGGCGATGATCCAACTCCAGCAGTGCCAGCAGGCCAATAGCAACCCCACCGAGCACCAACATCCACCCACCCAGATCACTCATGGCGCCCTGACCACCTCCGCGTTGATTTCGTTCACCTCCATGGCTTGGGTCCGGCGCCGGGCCATGGCCTCCGGCAACTCTAGGCCCGACGCCGCGGACAGGCTCTGCTCCAGGTCTTCCAAGGGAATCTGGCCGGCACGATCCAGCAGCACGTCCCCATGCCGGTCAAGAATCACCACCTGGGGAACGAGGCCATGCCAGTAGCGGGAAGGGTCGTCAGGGGAAGCGTCCTGGGGAGGCCCCAAGCTGTCCGTGCTCAAGGCAATCACGTCCGCCACAGCCCGGAACTCTCCGTTGAGGCGGGAGAGGCTGGGGGCAAAGCGTTTGCAGTCGCTGCAGTCGTCCAGATAAAAGGCCAGGACGGTGGGGCGGTTCCGCCGCAGGCTGTCCGCCAGGCTGTTGCGGGGTGGCACCATGGCCCCGTCCCCCGCATAGAGGGAAAAGATGTTGCCGTCGTAGGCGTTGTCCAGACGGCTGGCCCAGGCGGAAGAGGGCAGCAGCAACACCATGGCCGCCACCACAAGGGCCAACACCGAGAACCCGTGACGACAGCACCAGTAACGACCAGGTTGTGTCACTTGACTTCCTCCTAGCGTCCACTCCCCTGCAGGGTACGCCCCAGACCCAGCAGCACGCCCCGGGCAATCAGGCCGATGCCCCGGCCGACGATCTGTGTCAGCACGGTCACCAGCAGGTCCCCCAGCCGTTGACTGAACACCCGCAACTGGGGACCCAAAGCATCCCGCAACTCCAGGGACAAGGTCACCATACGCTGTAAGGGCTCCAGTTGTGCCAGCTCCTGGTCACGGGGGTCAACGAGTGTTCTGGTGGCCACGCCGTCCGCCTGCAACAACAGCAGGTCACGGCGACTTTCATAGATGCGCAGGGGCTCAAGGATGAGCTGTTCGTAGCGCTCACGGGAGTTGATGTGGTTGCGGAGCCTCTCCAACTGGCGGGTGGGCAGCAGGTCGCGGCGTAGCAGGAAGCGGCGCAGCTCCGGCCACTGGCTGGCCTCCTCCAGCACCAGACCGGCAAGGGCAGAAGCCATGCGCAACAGCCAGTCACTCAGCAATACCTCCAGGTGCAGCAAGGCTGCCGGGGTATCCGGCGCCAACAGATGGCCATCCAGCAGTACCGGTTCAGCCCGCACCAGGGCCGCCAGCATGGGCTCTACGGTGGCACGGGACGCAAGGTTCAGGGCCACAGGACCGGGCAGTGTCATGGCCAGCAACTGCTCACTCACCGAGACGAGCACGCCGTTCCGGGGGATGCGCAGATAGGCCCCGCCCAACTCCTGGAGGCCGTGGAGCATGATTTCCTCCTGAAGGTCCTGCCAGCGCTCCAGCAACGCCTCACCCCGCAGCCCTTCCCGGCGCACCTGCCCCAGGGCCAGACCCATGTGGCCCAGCAACTGCCGCAGCAGGGCTGTGCGGGGCGCAGAAGCTAAAGCCCCCAGGGACGGCAACTGCTGCTCCAGGGGTTGGGGATTCCCGGCAATCCGCTCCAGCAGCCGTTGGCTGAGGGTGTCCCATAGTCCTGTGGCCGTACGGCTGCGCAGGGTGAGCCCTGTGGACATGGGAGCAGATTCGCCGCCACCCTGGTCACTGGCGCTCAAGCCCTTCAGACCCAGGGTGTTGGCGGTGGCGGCATGGAGCATCAACACCAGGGTGCGGGCCATGGCCAGCTCCCGTTGCTGGCCTTCCAACACCCAGCGCAGCAGGGTCTTGGGGCGCTGCTGAAGGTGGGCGGTCACCAGCTTGGCCTGGATCTGGATTTGCGTCAGCCCCTGGGAAAACACCCCGTTCAGGCCCTGGTGCTTTCCAATGGGAGCACCAGGGCTGGACTGCACGTCAAACACCCGCCCCCCGCCCATCAGGACAGGAAGGGATTGGCGCAGAGTGGGGGCATCGGGATTTTGCAGGATGCCGGCAATGGGCAACTCCCCCAGCGGCAACTCCCCGGGTTGGATGGGGCCACGGAGCACCAGAAGCAAAGGGGCCGGATGCCAGCGCTGATCCAGCGCCAGGGCCTCCCGCACCAGAGCAGCGGCATCAGGGGATGCCTGGGCCACCCAGATCACCAGGTCAGGCCGTCGCCGGGTTGCCTCGGCCTCGTCAATGCACTGCACAGGGACGCCTTCAACATTGCTCCGGCCCAGCACCGCCGCCAGTTGCTTCTTTTGGCTCAGCGGTGCATAGACCAGAACCCTCCGCGTCAACGACCCCATGGCAAGGCACCAGGCCAGTGATCAGGGGTTGGCTGGCTTGGGGGAATCCCGCAAGGGCTCACCCACCAACTGCATGGTGAAGCTGGTAATTCGGTAACCGGTGCGGGCTTCGATCTCCGCCAGCAGGTTGCCGGGAAGTTGCACGTCCAAGTCTTGAATCCGACCCGTGGCACTGCAAATTAAATGGCTATGGGCATCGGTGCGATAGCTGTAGAGCCTGCCGCCGCTGCGCTCCAGGCACTCAATAATACCGAATTTCTGCAGTGTTTCCAGGTTTTGATAGACGGAGGTCTGGCCAATGCTCCTCTTCTCCTGGGCGTTAATTCTTTCAAAGATGTCCCGGGCGCTGAGGTGGTCCCGCTCTTTCCAGAGCAGTTCTAACACCAGGCGACGTTGGTGGCTCATGCGCAAGCCCGCAGCAGCACAGCGCTCAACAGACCCTTGCAGAGACTGGTGGAGGCCCAGGTGGGCAGTTGGTGATTCGGCAGCGGAGGTGGTCATGGATGGAGCCGGAGGCGGGCAGAAACCATCGGCTTAAGAGCTTAGAGCCTCCCGCCGACTCTTGGGGTGTCAGGTGGGTGCCCCCGCCCCAATTTGCAGGGCCGCGGGGAGGGTGATGCGGCCATCATAGAGGGCACGGCCAATGATCACGCCGGCCAGAGGCGGGCGGAGAGCCTGCAGGGCCTGCACGTCCGCCAGGTTCGCCACCCCGCCGGAGGCAATGACCGGGATGGTGCTGGCGCGGGCCATGGCTTGCAGGGCGGCCAGGTTGGGACCCCCCATGGTGCCGTCACTGGCGATGTCGGTGCTGATGATGACCACCACGCCACTGCCCTCCAGGCTGGCGGCCAGCCCGGTGGCTTCCATGGGGCTCTGGTGCAGCCAACCCCGTGTAGCTACAAGACCGTTGCGGGCATCAATGCCCACGACAATGCGGCCCGGATGAGCCTGGGCCAACCGACGCACCAACTGGGGATTTTCAAGGGCCGCCGTGCCCAGGATGACCCGATCCAGACCACAGGTGAGCAGATATTGGGCCCGCTCCACGGAGCGCACCCCGCCCCCCAGTTGCACGGGGATCTCCACCGCTGAGGCAATGGCCTTGATGGTGGCGTCGTTGCTGGGCTCCCCCCGGCGGGCGCCATCCAGATCCACCAAGTGGAGCCGTGGGGCACCAAGCTGCTGCCATGTGCGGGCCATGGCCACGGGATCGTCACTGAAGCGGGTCACCTGACCGTAGTCCCCTTGGCGCAACCGCACACAGGCGCCATCCAGCAGGTCAATGGCGGGAATCACCTCCATGGTAACAGCAGCAAGCAGATCCCAGTGTCCCTGATAATGCAACAGGGTTGAATAGCAGAAGGCTACCATAAAAAATCGATGCTTCCCTCACTTGGCAAAGCCTGCTGGCCCATCCAACCCCCTCCACAAGTGACTATCTCGTGGTGAGAGGGCGTCCCATAGGGGGAATTGACCGATTTTTCGAGATGCCCTAATGTCCCTAATGTATTGCCACCCTTCTCTCCCAAATCATGCGCGCAATTCCCAACCTCTCAGATCAGGTAGCTCACACAAAGCCTCTCCACGACAGACTTCCTTTCTCATGGTGAGAATGCACCCTGCAGGGGAGGTGATCCCATTTTTCGAGGTGCTCAAAAATCAGGAAAAGCCTCCGTAGAGCTATCGGCTTCCCCAAGGGCACCTCGAAAAATTGGGCGCGGCATTTTCCATAAGAAACTCGGTTGTAGAGGGGAGATTCTTCGTAGGCCAGCAAGACCTTCCCATGCGAGGGAAACGGTAATTTTTCGAGTGCTTTCCAAAATTGTGGGCAATCTCTCTATATTCTTCATCAGTCTACTCATACCGCTTATGTCCCTAATCATCCATCTCTCAGCACAAGCCCATGTGAAATGCATAGATTTTAACCCCTTTGTACCTGGTAAGACCTGTTTTCCGCATCCGCATTTGGATGGGCATGGTGGCGGGACATTAGGGAAACGCTGGAGAGCCTGCTTCTTTTTGGGTAAGAGGTTAGAATGGGC
>NZ_FITM01000145.1 GCF_900047545.1 Candidatus Synechococcus spongiarum | reverse complement strand
GGCTCAAAATAGGCTCAATCTGACTCCCGCGCTGCTGTAAAGATCCAATTTCCCAGACTTTCCCAAGAAACTGTGAACTGCTTGTCATCATCCAGGACTTCATTTTTCCCTATCCTGGACGTAAACCCCGATCAAACGATGCAAATGCCGGACCCAGTGTGGCGCCGTAGAACGAACCGGTCGGGTGCCAGCACAACACATCGGACCGTCGGCCTGTAACGGCCAAGATAATAATTGACTTCGCTGGGCTCGGAGCCGTCATTGGTGCGAGTTTCACAGATTCGCCGCCCCACTGCCTTGCCCCATTGGACCCCCAAGGCCTTGGCCTCGTTGTTGGGAAACTGGTTCAGGAAGGCAATGCGCTCAAACAGGAAAGGTTGTTGGAAGACTTCAGCCGCCGTCTCTGCAAAAGCAATCCTGTAGGTAACTTCCGAGTTGGCATCACGTGGTCCGGCGCCAATTCCAAAAGGTTCTCCATAGGCCTGAACAATCCCGTTGGCGGCAAGAAAACCGGCGGCCGTGGCCACGCTGTAATTATAGGCCGCCTGGCGTGGAGAAATCCCTTGGTCCCGCACCTCTGCAAGGCCGCATCCACAGACTGAAAGACGGTCTTCTAGTGCTGTGGTTTGATGATCTGTGCCCCATAGGAAGATCAGTGATAAAGGGCGCCATACGGGGAGAAGGGCAGCCTGTGATCAAAGTGGCGACGCTGGTGCGCCAGCGGTGGCCAGTAGAAATTTTCGCCTGGAAAGATTGATTTCCATAATTGTAATTATATGTGTCTAGAATAACTATCTTTCCCTCTGAAATTCAGTGGTGAAGAATCGCCGAATCTCTTGCGGGAATGTAATAAATTGTTGCAGAATGACATAAGAGATCATGAAGCCAGTTGCGTCTTGATGCAGATTAGCAACCTGCTGCATGCAATTCATGCAGTCCCCTTGACGGTCTGTCCTGGGTTGAAGACCTCAGCCCAACGCCGGCGCGTGTAGTCCAACTGGCAGAGACAGGCGACTTAAAAATCGCCTCAGTGCGGGTTCAAATCCCACCACGGGCATGGTTTCCCGCCACGTACGGTATTTTGAATCTCTGTGACCCCTCCGCTGGTAGACCCATGCCCATGCCATCATTCAACACCCTGCTGCTTCTGGGACTGGTTGGCGTTCTGGGGGTGACCTATCTGGTCCTGGCCCCTGGCGCCTTGATGGCCTGGCTCCACCGACGTTGGCACGGGATGGGCAAAGTGGAGCGGTTGCTAAGCTATGGACTGGTGTTTCTTTTGTTTCCGGGGTTGATTCTGCTGTCCCCCTTCGTGAATTTACGTCCTGCGGGACGCTATGACAAGCCATGACCAAAGGGCACGTGCTTCTGCTGGGCCTGGCCTTGTTGGCTGTTGGCGGGATGCTTCCCCAGGTGTTGCAATGGGCGGGCTTTGGTGAACTCAACGCAGGATTGGTGTCCACCGCCCTGCTGGTGCTGGTGGTGATCCTCTGGGTGGCCAGCTATGGCTGGCGGGTTGTGCGGGGCGACATGACCTTCATGCAAATGCGCAGGCACTACCGCCAGCGCTACGATCAGGCCACGGACGAGGAATTGCTGCGACGCTTTGAAGCCCTGAGTGAAACGGAGCAGCAGGAGTTGTTGTCCTCCACCGCCCCTGAGTCTGGCGACGCGTCGAGCCGGCAAACGGCTGAGTGAATGAGTTAAGTGATGGTCTGCAATCCCGCTTCGCCTGAACCCAGTGCCATCGGCGCCCGCTTTGCCACCCTGGCCCAACAGGGGCGTTGCGCCTTGATGCCCTTTTTGATGGCTGGTGATCCGGACCTGGACACCACAGCGGCCTGCCTGCTGGCCTTGCAGGACCAGGGGGCTGATCTGGTGGAATTGGGCATTCCCTACAGCGATCCCCTGGCGGATGGTCCGGTGATTCAGGCCGCGGCTGGACGGGCCTTGGCAGCGGGCGCCACCTGTGGGGGTGTGCTGGACATGCTGGCGGGTCTGCGTGGGCAGTTACACATGCCCGTGGTGCTGTTCACCTATGCCAACCCCTTGCTCAACATGGGGGTAGACACCTTCTGTGACCGTGCAGCCGCCGTGGGCGCAGCGGGGTTGGTGGTGCCGGATCTCCCCCTTGAGGAGGCGCAACGCCTGTCCCCCATGGTGGCGGCTGCCGGGCTGGACATGGTGCTGTTGGTGGCGCCCACCACGTCCCCCCAACGCATGGCCCGGATTGCCCGGACCAGCCGCGGCTTTATCTATCTGGTGAGCGTGACAGGGGTGACAGGGACCCGCGAGCAGATGGACCAGCGGGTGGCATCCCTGGTTGGCCAACTCAAATCCCTGGCCCGACAACCAGTGGCCGTGGGCTTCGGAATTTCCACTGCCGCCCAGGCATGGCAGGTGCGCCTCTGGGGCAGTGACGGGGCCATTGTGGGCAGCGCTTTTGTAAAGCGCATTGCTGCGGCCGGCCCATCCGACCCTCCAGCCACGGTGGTGGGGGCGTTCTGCGCCGAGTTGCGCCGGGGGTTGGATTCCCCTGTGTCCATCACCTGAGGGGCCAGTACACGTAAAGAATGGGAGGAGGCGTATCCGTCATGGGCCATGAAATTCGTGCTCTGGGGCCGCTACTGTGCAGATGCCCTCACCAAACGGACCCCCTATCGGGAGCAGCACTTGGCGGGGCTACGGGAGCAGTACGCCAGGGGGGTGCTGCTGACCCTGGGTCCCACCGCAGGGAGCACCCATGTGTTTGGCGTCTATGAGGCCCCGTCCCAGGAAGAGGTGGAGGCCCTGGTGAAGGGGGATATCTACTGGGCACAGGGCATTTGGACCCAGGTGGACATCTATCCCTGGACCGATGCCATCCCCTTCCCCAGCCCCTGACGGCGGCTGGTTGTTCCGGTTGAGCCTAGCCGGTCCCTCCGGCCATGGCCTGACCCGCAATGCCGCTCCATTGCACCGCCTTGCGTTGATCCCGTCGCCAACTGTGGAACAGCTTTGCCTCACGGAAGGTGCAGTAGGGGCAGGTGTGAATGGCGCTGGCCAGAATGCCTGAATCCTGAAGCTGCAAGGCAGCTGCTCCGCGAATATCCAGGTGATCCTGCAGGGGTTGTTGGTCACTGTGCTGGGGGTCGGGCGTCACATGGCCAGCCGCCAGGAGCCGTTGCCATCCATCCCCGTGGAGTGGGGCAGCCACCTTGCTGCTCACGGAGCGCTCCACCTGATAGCAGGGGCCGGAAACGGCTGGACCCAGGGCCACCTGCAGCGTGGCAGGCTCCATCCCCTGGACCATGAGCCGTTCCACGGCAGCGGCCAGCACCCCGGCGGCTAGGCTGCGCCAACCCCCATGACAGACCGCCACATGCCCTGTCCTGGGATCCGCCAGCAGCACCGGTGTGCAATCCGCCCCGCACACCCAGAGGCTTTGCCCCCCTGCAGTACTGATGAGCCCATCCGCCTCCGGCCAGGGGGGAGCCACCGCATCACGGGCCGTCACCACTGCGCCGCCATGCACCTGGCGCAGGCGATGAACCGTGAGGCCGGGGCTCAGGTAGCCCGCCAACTCCGCCGGTCCGCGGCCTGACCAATGGCGCGTAAAGAACCCATGGGCAAAGTCTTTCAGGGCATCGCATTGCAGTAGATAGCCCCCGTAGCAGCCCACCCAGGTCCAACCACTGAGAGTGTTGAAGGTGGAATCTGGCCAGTCTGCAAAGGGCGCAGAGGGGGGATCAGCCATCAGGGCAGGATCTGGTCGCGGAGAAGCCAAAAGCCGGCAAGGTGCTGCGTTTGGGAGGTATTTTGCACGGACAGAAACTGTAGGCCGGCCGTGGACTGACAGGACTCTGCCAGCGTGGTGGCAGCGGCTTTGGCCTCGCCGGGGTCCAGGCGGCCCAGGAGCCAGCGTTGATCCAGACCGGCCTCCAGCAGCAGGCAGTTGTCGCTGACGGCTAACTTCAGGGGCTCCAACCCTGCCACCCATCCCGCCACGGCCAGGGCCCGGTCTCCGGCGAAGAGGCGCACACCGGGTATGGTGGCCCCCGGTTCCACTGGGGCGGGCAAAGACATGAGACCCGAAAAGTCCACCGGCCAGCCACCAGCCTCCCTCAAGCTGGTCAACGGCAAGGATGCCCATTCCCAAGCGTCGCCTCTGGCGGCATCGGGCAGGGGCTTGGTGGGTGCAGGTGTTGTTGGCATGGGGGCAGCCCTTGGGCCGGCCAGATAGCCGTCCTGCCGGGGATAGACCGTGCGCTGCCGTTCCTGGAGCCAGTCAATCAAGGCGTAGCAACGGCGGCTTGGCACCACCGCCACACCAAGGGGTTCGGAGGCCCGCTGCACCATGGCCACCATGGCCTGGCGCCAACATCGCAATCGCCGTGGGCGGCTGTGGCCGCCAGCTTCCGCCTCGTCCAGAGCCTGCTCCAGGGCCTCTCCCAGCCAAAGGGAGTTCACCTGGTCCGCCGGGCAGGCTCTACGGAAACGAAAACCCGTTTGGGGTGGGGTGTCCATTGCCGGCGTGTCACACACCAGCAGTTCCCAGCGCTTGCGGCCGTCCGGATCCAACAGTGGACGGCTGTAAAAATCCACCTCCCAGTCACTCATGGTCTGCTGTCATCTCCGGATAACGGTGCCTGTGGCTTCTGCTGACGCTCCTGCTCCTGAAACAGGGCAGCCCGCGCCCGCTCGGCCCGCTGCTCCGCCTGGCCCATCACCTCAGCTTTGGCCACCAGCAGTTCACCGGGCAGGTTTTCCAGCAGCGCCGTATTGAGGGCGATGCGACCACGGGCAGCGTCAATGTCCGTCACCAGGGCGGAGATGGTCTCCCCCATGCTGAACACCTCCCGTAAATCGCGGATATGGCCGGCACTGATGCAGCGCTGATGCAGCAGGCCACTGATGGGTCCCAGGTCCACGAAATAGCCAAACCGCTTCAGACCACTGATTTGACCCGTCACCAAATCCCCCACGTTCAACTGGGCAAAGCGCCGGGTACGGGATGCCTGCTTCTCCGAGAGCACCAGCTTGGAGGTCTTGGGGTTGGCCTCAAGAACGGTGACCCCAAGGGTTTTGCCCACCAGTGCATTGTGGTTGTCCCCGTCCACCAGTTGCGAGCGGGGAATAAACCCCCGTAGACCCTCCACGGTGCAGGTGCAGCCACCACGGTTGAAGCCGCTGATGACGACTTGCACCACGGCAGCCTCCTGGGCGAGCCGCGTCACGGTTGTCCAACTGTCCCGCACCATGAGGGCCCGGCAACTGACGGTGACCATGCCTTCGGCGTTCTGCTCACCCGTCACCAGCACCTTCAGTTGCTTCCCTTGGGGGAACTGGGCCGCCATGTCGGTGATGACTCCGAAACCACACTCCTGCCTGGGCAGCCAGCCAGGGGCCTTGCCCTCGATATCCACATAGACACCGTCACTTTCGTGGCTAATCACCGTGCCACATACCTCCTCCCCTTTGGCGCCGCCGCTGGCGCTGTCAGCCAGGGCCGATTGGAAGGCTTCTTCATCAAAGTCAACATCATCCACGCTGCGGGGCGTGTAGGACGGCAGGCCCGCAGCGCTTTCCAACACCGGATCCAGCGGCCCATCAAGACCCACAGGCGACGGGGGCGGCCCTTCTGTTGGTGGTGAGCCGTCCTTAGTCCGCTGCCGCACCTCGGATTTGTTGATTTTGAGGATTGAGAGACCGATGTCTCTGTCGGTGGGGCGTTTGACGTCTTTCGCCTTCATCGGCAATGGGTGGGCTGGGGGCATTATGGACCGATTACCCCTGATCGTTAGTCTGCCCATGAATCCTGAGCAGCACCGTGGTCTCCACCACCTGAGTTGGCCGGAGGCGAAGCGAGCCGCTGCCTGTGACGGCAGCACCGTCGTGGTGCCCTGGGGTAGCCTGGAGCAACACGGTCCCCATTTGCCGTTGGGGACCGACGGCTTTTTTGCGGAGCAGGTGCTCCACCAGGTGCTGCAAGCTCTACCTCACCAGCTGCCCATTTGGTCCCTGCCGCTGCAAAGTCTGGGCTTTGCGCCGGAGCACCGGCGCTTTGGGGTGAGCTTCACCCAGCCGGCAGAGGTGATGCTGGCCCAGGTGGAGGCCATTGCGGAACCGTTAGCCCGCTCAGGCTTCCAGCGGCTGGTGCTCTTCAACGGCCATGGGGGCCAGATCAGTCTTCTGGACGTGGCGGCGCGGCAGGTCCACGGACGCCATCCCCAACTGGGTGTCCATGCCTGGTTTCTCTGGGATGTGGACGGGGTGATGGACCTGGTTCCGGAGCCTGAGCGCCGTGAAGATCTCCATGCCGGCCTGGCGGAAACCAGCCTGATGCTTTACATGGCACCAAACCTGGTGCAGCTTCACCAAGCCGTTGCCGAACCGCCGCCCCCACCGCCGGCCGGCCTGTCCCTGGAGGGACGCTGCCCCAGCGCCTGGACCACAAAGGCCCTGAGTCGATCAGGGACCGTGGGCAGCCCCCATGGGGCCACTGCGTCCTTGGGGGCTGCCCTGAATCAAAAGCTGGTGCAGGGGTGGATCACAACATTCACCACGCTACTGGGCAGTTCATGGCCGCCCCGGGGAGCGGCTGAGTCTTCGGATAGAGTATAAACCCATCACAACGCACCACAATTCATGTCAACTCCCGCCACTGCGCCTAGTCCTAATCTCTCCGCCCCCACAACCGGCCTGGTTGCCTCCTTGCCCGACTTCACGTCAGCAGCCTACAAGGACGCCTACAGCCGCATCAACGGCATCGTGATTGAGGGGGAGCAGGAGGCCTGCGACAACTACAAGGCCCTTGGCACCCTGGTGCCGGAGCAGGCCGAGGAGTTGGGGCGGTTGGCCCTCATGGAACTGAAGCACATGCGCGGCTTCCAGGCCTGTGGCAAGAACTTGAAGGTGACGCCCGATATGGACTTTGCCAAGGACTTTTTTGCGCCCCTGCGGAACAACTTCCAGGCGGCCCTGGCCGAAGGCAAGGTGCCCACCTGTCTGTTGATTCAAGCCATTCTGATTGAGGCCTTCTCCATTTCCGCCTATCACATCTATATCCCCGTGGCCGACCCTTTTGCCCGCCGGGTGACCGAAGCGGTGGTGAAGGACGAATATCTTCACCTCAACTACGGTCAAGCGTGGCTCAAGGCCCACTTCGACCAGGTGAAGGAGGAACTCATGACAGCAAATAAGGCCAACCTTCCCCTCATCAAAACCATGCTCAACACCGTGGAGACCGATGCCGCCCAACTGCGGATGGAGAAGGAAAACCTGATTGAAGACTTCTTGATCGGCTACCAGGAGGCCCTCAGCGATGTGGGCTTCACCACCCGGGAGATCATCAGGATGAGCGCCCAGGGGCTCGGCTGAGGCTTTAGGTTTCCCACAGATTAAAACTGTACATGTTTGGACTGATCGGTCACTCCACCAGCTTTGCTGTGGCCAGGAAACGGGCAGAGGAGTTGGGCTATATGGAGCACGCCAAGGGGGATCTGGACACTTGGTGCAGCACCCCCCCACAGTTGCTGGAGACCTTCACCGTGAAAAGCCCGACGGGCAAGGAGATCACAGGCGGCTACATCGACTCCTGCTTCTTGCCGGAGATGTTGCCGGCCCGCTTCAAAACGGCGGCCCGCAAGGTGCAGAACGCCATGGCCTATGCCCAGAAAAACGGGTTCAGTGTCACGGCCCTGGGGGGGTTCACCTCCATTATCTTTGAAAACTTCGACTTGGCCCGCTTTCAGAAGGTGCGCTCCACCATGCTGGAGTGGCAACGCTTTACCACCGGCAACACCCACACCGCTTGGATCATTTGCCGACAGGTGGAAGACAATGCGCCGCGCCTGGGCATTGCCCTGGAAAAGGCCGTGGTGGCCGTGGTGGGCGCCACCGGGGACATCGGCAGCGCCGTCTGCCGTTGGCTCAAGCAGCACACCGGTGTGAAGGAGTTGTTGCTGGTGGCCCGTCACCAGGGACGGCTGGAGACGCTCCAGCAGGAGTTGGCTGGCGGCAACATCCTGCAACTGGAGGAAGCTCTGCCACAAGCGGACGTGGTGGTGTGGGTGGCCAGCCTGCCCAAAAACGTGGAGGTCAACACCAACACCCTGCGGCGTCCCTGCTTGATGGTGGACGGGGGCTACCCGAAAAATCTGGACACCCGCATCCACGCCCCCCACCTCCATGTGCTGAAAGGAGGCATTGTGGAGTTCTGGCGCGATATTGGCTGGCACATGATGCAGATTGCCGAAATGGAGCGCCCGAATCGCCAGATGTTTGCCTGCTTTGCGGAGGCCATGTTGCTGGAGTTTGAAGGCTGGCACACCAACTTCAGTTGGGGGCGCAACAACATCAGCCTGGTGGCCATGGAGAAAATTGGTCAGGCATCCGTGCGCCATGGCTTCCGGGCCTTGGGCCTGAGTGATCTGGTGACGGCTCCCGCGCTTTCCATCTCCTGAGTGCTGTCATGGCCAAATCAAGCCAACATGTCCTGGACTTCGAGCGGCCCCTGGCGGATTTGGAGGCCAAAATCCAGCAGATTCGCCTCGACTCGGAAAACAGTGATCTGGACGTGAGTCAACAGGTGGAGCAACTGGAACAACTGGTGGCCAAGCGACGGCAGGAGATCTACGCCAATCTCACCCCGTCCCAGGTGATTCAGGTGGCCCGCCATCCCCAGCGTCCCAACACCCTCAACTACATCGAAACCCTGTGCGACACTTGGTATGAACTCCATGGGGATCGCTGCGGCAACGACGACACCGCCCTGGTAGGCGGTGTCGGCACCATTGACGGTGTCCCCCTGTTGCTGATGGGCCATCAAAAGGGGCGGGACACCAAGGAAAAAATGGCCCGCAACTTTGGCATGGCATCCCCGGGGGGCTACCGCAAGGCCCTGCGACTCATGCGCCATGGGAACCGTTTTCAGTTGCCCCTACTCATGTTCATCGACACCTCCGGAGCCTATGCGGGCCTCAAGGCGGAAGAACAGGGACAGGGGGAGGCCATTGCGGCCAACCTGCGGGAAATGTTTGCCCTGCGGGTGCCCATCCTCGGCTGCGTCATCGGTGAGGGTGGCTCGGGCGGCGCCTTGGGGATCGGCATTGTGGACCACCTGATGATGTTCGAGTACAGCATCTACACCGTGGCCAGCCCCGAGGCCTGCGCCGCCATCCTCTGGAAGGATGCAAAAAAGGCTGCTGACGCCGCCCAGGCCCTGCAGATCACCGCCCGGCAGTTGCGAGACTTGGAACTGGTGGATGAGGTGATCCCTGAGCCCCTGGGGGGGAACCACGCCTTCCCCAAACAGGCGGTGGCGGCCCTCAAGGAGGTGATTCTCCGCCACCTCAAGGTGTTGCAGGCCCTCGGCCCGGAAGAGCTTTTGGAGCGTCGCTATGAAAAGTTCCGCCGCATGGGCCGGGTGCTGGAGACAGGCGACGACGCCATCCCTTAAAGTCTTGTAATGATCCTGTTGGGGATCATTGCTTCCCTTGCACGCGTCCCTCTGACATTACCCACCTCATCCTCGTCGTCGATGCGCCGCTCTGCCCTGATCACAGGCGCCTCCCGAGGAATTGGCGCTGCCACAGCCCGCTGCTTTGCAGCCCGGGGTTGGGCATTACAACTCCTGGCCCGTGACGGTCCCGCGTTGGACGCCCTGGCCAGCGAGTTGCGGAGCCAGGGCGCCGTAGTTCACTGGGCCATGGTGGATTTGAGCAAGGCGGAAGACATCCCGACCAGTGTGGAGACACTCCTGGCTGCAGGGGGACCTCCCGGGGTGTTGATCAATAATGCCGGGGCCGGCTACACGGCTCCCCTGGCCACCATGTCCCTCCAGGACTGGCAGTGGCTGGTGCAACTCAACCTCACCAGTGTGCTGCAGGTGACCCAGGTGGTGCTGCCGGGGATGCGCTCGGCGGGAGGTGGCTTGATCATCAACATTGGCAGCCATGCTGCCGACCATGCTTTCCCGGAGTGGGGAGGCTACGGCATGACCAAGGCGGCCCTGGCGGCTTTCAGTCGCTTCCTGGCCCTGGAGGAGGCATCCCGAGACATTCGCGTCACAACCGTCACCCTGGGTGCGGTTAATACGCCCCTGTGGGACACCCCAACCGTCCACGTTGACCTGGATCGCCGTGCCATGCTGGATCCAGAACATGTTGCTCATGCTCTCCTCCAGTTGGCAGAACAGCCCCCAAGGCAGCGCATCGAGACCCTCACCTTGCTCCCGGCCGCTGGAGCGCTTTGATCACTTTTGAATGATGACTCTTGACGATCTGAAACCCATGCCGTCCCTGGAGGCGGATTTTGACGTGGCGCCCCATCTGCCGCTATCTGTCACTGGCACGGCTGACAGGGCGACAAGACCAGCCACCCCATCCACCACCAGCGCCCGCATCCGCCAACGCCTCCAGGCGGCGCGGGCCTCTTTCTTTGCCAACGACAATATCGCCGCCTACCTTGAAGAGGGGGAGTTGGAGAACTTACAGGAAGAGGTGGTGGAACAGGTGCGTGGCCTGCTTAAGACGTTGGTCATTGACGTGGACAACGACCACAACACTGCGGAAACTGCGGAGCGGGTGGCCAAGATGTACCTCCACGAGGTGTTCAAAGGGCGCTACCACCCCCAGCCCAAGGTGGCGTCTTTCCCCAATGTGAGGGAACTGGACGAGATTTACACCGTTGGTCCAATCACGGTGCGCTCCGCCTGCTCCCACCACCTGGTCCCCATCCTGGGCTACTGCTGGATTGGCATCCAGCCTGGTGAACGGGTCATTGGCTTAAGCAAATTCAGCCGCATCGCCGATTGGGTGTTTTCCAGGCCCCACATCCAGGAGGAGGCCGTGATCATCCTGGCTGATGAAATCGAGGCCCTCTGCAAACCCCGGGGACTGGGCATTGTGCTCAAGGCTCAGCATTACTGCATGAAATGGCGTGGTGTGAAAGAACCCCAGGCCTCCATGGTGAACAGTGTGGTGCGGGGCAGTTTCCGCAGCAATGCCTCCATGAAGAAGGAGTTCTTCGACCTCATTCGCCAACAGGAGAGCCTGCTCTGAGGTTCACACACCGGCGCCTCGCACCGCTGCCACAAAGGCGGCGCAGCGGCGCAGATCTTTCCGGCCCGGGGCGTACTCCAGGCCGCTGGATGCATCCACGCCGTCAGGGCGCACCCCCATGGTTGCCAATTGCTGAAGGGTGGCAGCCACGTTGTCCGGTCCCAGGCCTCCAGCCAGCCACCATGGACCGGAAAGCCGCTGGTGACCAAACCAGGTGAGGGGAAGCTGCCGGCCTGTTCCCCCCAGTTGCCGGGGAACATGGGCATCAAACAACCGGGCCGCGGCCCCGTCCCGGTGCTGCTGGGTTGTGCGCAAGTTCTCGGGACTGCCAATGCGGTGGGCTTTCCAGATGGGCAATCCCCAACGTTGGCCCAACTGACGGCAGCGTTCCGGTTGTTCCTGTCCATGAAGTTGAAGAACCGTGGGGCGTTGCCGGTTGTCTTGGGTGGCCAAATAGGCATCAAGCTGATCATCGTCCCCATTAGCAACGACCAGCACCCGCTCCACGGAAGGATTTTGTTCCTGGACAACGGTCCAAATGGCCTGACTGACTGATGGTGGTACCCAACGGGGCGAGCCCGCCACGGCAATCACCCCAATGGCCTGTACGCCGCAAGCCACCACGGCCTGGGCTTGCCGTGGCGTGGTCAGCCCGCAGATCTTCACTTGAACCGGGACACTGCCCATGGTTGGGATCTCCCCCATTACCAAAAGCGCTGCACGTTTGCTCCACTTTCTAAGATAAGGGAAGGCTGAGGGATTCCATGGGAAAAGCCTGGACAATCGGTGCCGTTTGCGGTATTCCCCTACGGGTTCATCCCAGTTGGCTGTTGATCGTGGGCCTGGCCACGGTGTTGTTTCAGGGGCAGTACGGCCGGTTGCTACAGGATCGTCAGTTGGCGGTCGCCGCACTTGGCATCTGGCTGCTGGGTTTGTTGACGGTGCTGCTGCTGTTTGGCTCCGTGCTGCTCCATGAGCTGGGCCATTCTTTGGTGGCGCTCCGCCATGGGGTCAAGGTGCGCAGCATTACCCTTTTTCTCTTCGGTGGCGTGGCCACCCTTGAAAAGGAGTGCCGCTCAGCCCTTGCGGCCCTGCAGGTGGCAGCGGCAGGACCTGCCGTCAGCTTTACCCTGGCCCTGAGCTTCTTCCTGCTGGCCAACCTCATCGAGGCGACCCAGCCCATTGCGGCGCTGGTCTGCCAGCGGCTGATGATCCTTAACCTTGTTCTGGGGGTCTTCAATCTAATGCCAGGTCTCCCCCTGGATGGGGGCCTGATTGTGAAGGCCCTGGTGTGGCACTTCAGCGGCAGCCGTCGTCGGGGCATTCAGGTGGCAGCTGCGACTGGCCTGGTTCTGGCCATTACGGCCATTGCTTCCGGCCTCTGGCTTGTCCTGGTGTGGCGCACCTCCTCCGGTCTCTGGCTCGGGTTGCTGGGATGGTTTGGGCTGGAAGCCGCCAGCGCCCAGTTGCAACTGCTGCGCCTGCAAGACCAACTCCTGCAGCTGCGGGTGCAACAGGTGCAGGGGCGGCGCTACCGTGTTCTGGATGCCCAGTTGGATCTCCGGACCGTCAGCCGCCAACTGGCTGGGGAGGCAGCGGAGATGGGACCTCAAGACTGGCTGCTGGTGTACGAGGGCCACCGCTGGCTGGGCCGTTTCCAGCCCGAGACGCTCAAGGCGCTGCCGGTGCAATGCTGGTCACGGGAAAGCGTGAGTCAACGGCTCCAGCCCAGGGAGGAGATCCCCAGCATCCGGGACAGCACCCCCCTTTGGCAGGCGGCCCTGGCCTTGGAACAGGCTCCCGAGGCGCGCCTACTGGTGCTCAGTGGGGCGGGTCTGCCCAGTGGCACCATCGACCGGGTGGACCTGGTGAAGGCAGTCTGCAAAGGTTTGGGCATTCGCCTCCCCGAGGCTTTCCTCGGCCAGATCCAACGCCTTGGCGGCTATCCTCCAGGCCTCCAGTTGGGCCTTGTGGCCAGCACCATGGCAGACAGTGAAGACACGAACTCCTCCGTCAAATCCTGAGGTTTCCCCCCGTCCCCCACTGCGCTTGGGGCCGGGTTTCCAGTTGGCGTTTCTGCTGGCCATGGCCCTGCTGGTGCTCCTGCCCCTTCTCTGGCTAGTGAGTACGTCCCTGAAGGGACCCGGTGAGGACATTTTCCAGACACCCCCCCAGTTGTGGCCCCGAACCCCCAGCCTGGCGGCCTACAAGCGCCTGTTCCAGGACACCCTGATTCTGCGCTATCTGCTCAACAGCGCGGTGGTGAGCGCCGTTGCGGTCACGGCCAATCTCCTCTTCTGCAGCCTGGCGGCCTTCCCTCTGGCCCGGCTCCACTTCCCCGGCCGTGGCCTGGTGCTGGCCCTGGTGGTGGCCACCATCCTGATTCCGTTTCAGGTGGTGATGATTCCCCTCTACCTGGTGATGGTGCAGGTGGGCTTGCGCAACACCCACATGGCCTTGATCCTTCCCAATGCCGCCACGGCCTTTGGCATTTTTCTTCTGCGCCAGAGTTTTCTCGGTGTCCCTCAGGAACTGGAAGAGGCTGCCCAGATGGACGGCTGCACTGCCCTGGGGCGTTGGTGGAACGTGCTGATTCCTGCCGCCAGGGCTGACCTGATCACCCTGGCGGTATTTGTGTTTATTGGCACCTGGAGCGATTTCCTCTGGCCTCTCGTCATTCTGGATGATCCACGGCTTTACACGTTGCCCCTGGGCCTGCAGCAACTCTCCAGCAGTTTTTCGCTGGACTGGCGCCTGGTGGCTGCCGGGGCCGTGGTCTCGATTCTGCCGGTGCTGGCGCTGTTCACCATGGTACAGCGGTTGATCCTGCCCAGCAGTGCCGCCAGTGGTGTGAAGGGGTGAGCGGTTCCCTCGCGGGTGCTGCCTTAGCTGGTAATGATGTCTTTGGGAGCAATGGGATAGGGAATGCGGTGATGGTGCATCCGCTTCCACACCTTCACAAAGGCGTCCACCACTAACTCCAGTTCCATGCGGCTGAGCCCCGACTGGACCAGTTGCCCATCCCGGATGCGGGAGTCCACAATGCGGCGCACGGTGGCGTGGGCTTCCCCCTCGCCCACCTCGGGCGGCAGGGAGCGCAGCGCTGCTTCACAACCATCGGCCAGCATCTGAATTCCGGTTTCCCGTGAGCGGGGGGTGGGTCCCCGATAACGGAAGTCCTTCTCCTGGGCCATGGGATCGTGCTTCCGGGCGGCGTGCCAGAAGTATTCCATGCGCATGGTGCCCTGGTGCTCCGGAATGAAGTCGCAGACGGACTGGGGTAGACGGGCCCGACGGGCCATGCGCAGGCCCTCGTCCACATGGGCCTGCAACACCTTGGCGCTGGTCCACGGATCGTTCAAGAGTTCATGGGGATTGAGCCCATCGGATTGATTCTCGATGAACCATTGGGGCCGGTGGAGCTTGCCGATGTCGTGATAGAGAGAGCCGGTACGCACCAGGTCCACGTCCGCCCCAATGGCCCTGGCTCCCTCTTCAGCCAAACCACAGATCATGAGCGTGTGCTCAAAGGTGCCCGGCGTTTCCCTGGAGAGGCGCCGCAGCAACGGACGTTGCAAATCAGCCAACTCCAACAAGCGGCTGCGGCTCACCAGGCCACAGGTATTTTCCAACGCCGGCGCCAGGTTAAGGCCGAGAAGCAGGATTGCCCCCATGACCAATCCTTCTCCCAGTGGCTCCCCACTGCTCAGCAATCCCACAGACACCACCCTCATCTGCTCCGCTACCCGGAACGTGAGCATCTGCAGAAGGAGCGCCGCCAGGGTCAGCAGGGTGGCGGTCTGCAACAGTTGGGCACGACTCCGCTGATAACCGGCTGTTAGTGCGGCGATGGCGGCGACAAGGAAGGCAACCAGCACCCGGAGCAGGCCCATGTTGTCCATGGGGAAGGGCCAAAGGGCTGAAGCCAGGGCCAACCAGCCCAAGGCTGTGCCCGTGCCCATGACCTCCGCCAGCAAAAAGGTGGGTGGAACCAGAACAGCCAGCGGGCTGACCGCTGCCCTCAACCAGAGCTTGACCCCCTGAACCAGGGCCATGGTGAGCAAAAGCACCAACCCGTGATGGGGCTGCAGTCGGGGGTTCCAGCGGCGCGCCACCTGCACCACCAGCCATGATCCCAGAACGGCTTCACCAAAGCGCCAGGCCCAGTTTTCCAACTGGAGCCGACGGGGCACAAAGTTGAAGTGGTCCAGCACGTCAAACTGCCGTGAACTGATCTGCTCACCGCGCCTAACAATGAGGTCGCCGGTTTTGACCTGGATCACCTCGGCGTTCTGATTCAGGAGCTTCTCGGTTAGCTTGCGGGTGAGGTCAGGATCTGCCCGCAGGTTGGTCTTGCCCAGGAGTGAGCGAACCAGGAGTTTGGCACCCACCTGCTGCTGCAGCTTGGATTCAGACAGGGCGGATAATTGCTGCTGGGCGGCACTTCGCAAACTCTGCTCGGAGATGGACGCCACCAACCCTTGAGCCAACATGCGCTGTTGGGCATCAAGAACCTCCTGCTCCCAGGCCTGCCGGTCGTCCCCCTGCAGTTGTTGCTGATCTTCCAGCTCTTCCCTCGATAGATCAATGGGAGGCACCGCCAGGTCGTCCGTGGCAATGCTGCGACCCAGTTCTCCAAGACTTCGCTCCAAGGCGCTCTTCAGGAGCAGGTTTTGCTGGCTGTCAGTCACGTGGACCACCGTGCGGAGACCCAGGTCGCTGCGCCTGGCCTGCAGGGCGGCCCGGTCAATCACCTGCGCAGATGCCGGTGCCCGGTAGTCCTGCTCTGCGATGGCCCCCACAGCCAACACCGGCTCCCGCAAGAGGGGCCAACTGGAGAGGATGCCCACCAGCAGTGCCGCCAAAACAACAGCCATCCACCCGGACCATGGCCACGGTCGCGACCATGGCCGCGGTTGTTGCGTCCACCAGAAGCAATGCAAGAGATGGGCAAGGTTCAACAGGGCTCTGGGCAGGCCACCGTTGCAGAGATGGCGGATCCAGCGGACTATGGTTCTATAAATTTTGCATCGGGCATCGATGCCCCAACTTTAGCCCCGCCCCAGCAGCTTGCTGCATGTCTTTCGGAGCCCATGGCAAAACGTCTTGATGGCCGGTTGCTGGCTGCTCGCCATGAGGCCAGCCTCAGGTCAGCCATTGCCCAGCACCTGGCCACCGCTGGTTGCACCACTTGTCCGCCTGGCCTGGCGGTGGTGCGGGTTGGGGATGATCCGGCCAGTGGAGTCTACGTGCGCAAAAAGGCGCAGGCCTGTGGCCGGGTTGGTATTGAGAGCCGGATCATCCACCATCCAGCCACCGCCAGCCAACAGCAAGTTCTGGAGAGCATTCACCAGCTCAACGGGAGTCCGTCCTGTAACGGCATCCTGGTGCAGCTTCCGATCCCTTCCACGCTGAATGCCCGCCAACTGCTCCTGGCCGTGGATCCAGCCAAGGACGTGGATGGATTGCATCCCCTCAACTTGGGCCGTCTGATGCGGGGTGAGCCGGGACTACGCTCCTGTACCCCGGCAGGGGTCATGGCCTTGCTGGACCATGCCGGCATTGCTCTGGACGGGATCCGCGCCCTGGTGATTGGCCGCAGCATCCTGGTGGGACGACCCATGGGGATCATGTTGCAGCAGGCCAATGCCACGGTCACTGTGGCCCACTCCCGCACCCGGGATCTGGTTGACCACTGCCGTCAGGCGGAATTGCTGGTGGTTGCTGCAGGGAAGCCGGGTCTGGTGGGGGCGGACTGGGTACGGCCTGGAGCCGTGGTGGTGGACGTGGGCATTCACCGAGTGCCACCTCAACAGCAGGGTACACAGGGAACCTTGCGGGGAGATGTGTGTTTCGCGGCGGTGGAACCCCTTGCCAGCCACATCACCCCCGTTCCGGGCGGGGTGGGCCCCATGACCGTTGCCATGCTGCTGTGCAACACCGTGCAGGCCTGGCAGAGATGCACAGCGCCTCCAGCCTGACCTTCGGTTCAATATTGGGCGCCTTCGGCGTCAACAAAGAGGAGTGAAGATTTTTCTAACGAATCCATTGATTCACCGTATCCGGGTTTGCCTCAATCCAGGCCTCGGCAACATCTTGGGGATCTTCGTTGTCGCGTCCAATTTTGAGAATCCATTCATTGATCACGTCAGGGTCCAGTTTAATCTGTGACAAGAATTTTGCGACAACGGGATTGCGCTGCTCAAGGGACTTGGAGTAAGCCACATAGACCCTTGCATTGTCGTACTTGCAAGTGAAGGTGGATGCCTCTAACCAATCCTCCTGATCCAGCTTAAGATCTTCACAGCCCTCCGTACGGTCGGGCTCCTCCAAGGCAACCAGGTCATAGGCTGCGTGGATCCATTCCGGTGTCCAGTAATAGAAAAGAATGGGCTCTTGGGCAACAATTGCTGCCTTTAACTGAGCCTTGAAGGTTGCATCGGAATAAATCTCCGGCTCCCAGAGTTCGCTGAGACCATAGCTCTCAAATTTGATCTGCAGCAGCTTGGTGGAACCCCAATTGGCGTCACCTGGCCAATACTCGCCTTTGCCGTTGCCGTCCTTGTCGAACAGGGCTGCAATCTCAGGGTCGGCCAAGTCCTCAAAAGACTGGATTCGATCCGCCATGTAGCGGGGAACAAACGTTCCCTGGGTGGCCCGATAGGGCTCGTTGTGGGCAATGGTTCGCGATTCCACAATAAACTTGTCCCAGATGTCCTGGTGATTGGGTAGCCAACTGTCGGTGAACACGTCAATGGAGCCGTCCCCTTTGTCCATCCCTGTCGCAATAATTGCAAAATCGCTCAGCCCCGGAATGATCTCCGCCTCGGAATCCAGTGGGCCTTCAATCACCGCCTTGATCACGTGGGCGATGGCCTTTGCCCCCGTCCAGTTCAAATCGGAGAGGGTGACTTTCTCTTGGGCATGAACGCCAGTGACGGAAAGGAAAGCAGCCGCAAGCAGGCCCGGTCCAAAGCGCATCATCAGACTTACCTCAGCCAAGTTTCATCCAGGACGCTAGCAGAGCAATGTTGAGGCCGGACTTGGGGGGTTACGTCCGGTTTACTTTCTGCACCACGCGGTCGATCATCATGGCAATGAGAGCAATGCCGATGCCGGCCAGGATGCCACGGCCTACTTGCGTTCGGGCCAGGGCATCCACCACGATGAAGCCCATCCCGCCCGCGCCGATGATGGCAGCAATGACCACCATGGAGAGGCTGAGCATCACCACTTGGTTCACCCCGGCCATAATGGACGGGAGGGCCAGGGGGAGTTCCACTTTCAACAGGAGTTGCCTCGGGCTGGCGCCAAAGGCAAGGGCCGCTTCCTTGGTGCTGGCCGGCACGTGTTGAATCCCCAGTGCGGTCAGACGCACCATGGGCGGCATGGCGAAGATGACCGTCGCGAGAATCCCCGGTGGCTTGCCAACGGAGAAAAACGCCACGGCCGGCAAGAGGTAGACGAAGGACGGAATGGTTTGCATGATGTCCAACGCGGGTGTGACCACGGCAGCGCCCACCTTGGACTTGGCCACCCAAATCCCCAGGGGCAGACCGGCAACCACACAGATGACCGTGGCGGCCACCGTCAGGGAAATGGTGCTCATGGCGGTTTGCCAGAAGCCGAAGAGCGCTAGATAGATCAGCACCGCGGCCGTGAAGAGGCCCATCCGGGAGCCAGCCAGCCTCACCGCCGCCATGACGAGCATGAGAGACGTGACAATCCATGGTGTTCCTACAAAGACCGCCTCCACCGCATTGAGGAGGACGCGGATCCAACGGGTCACGCCGTCAAACAGCCAGCCGTAGAAGGCCTTCACGTAGTCGATGCCCTGGTCAATGTGCTCGGACAGCCAGTTGTTCAGGTTGACCGGCCGCTGGCTGGAGGGCTCCTTGACAACAATGCTCCGGGTGCCGTCGTCGTTGCGGGGAAAGGTGTACTGCAGTGGACGCTGAAGCCAAACCAAGGTGGGGAACTCGGAGATGGTCCAGCAGTCGAAGCGGTCTTTCAGGGGAACCTGCTCCCCGTCCTGAATCATGTGGGCCAGCTTGATGCAGCTTCGCTGGTCGGGGGCGAACTGGGAGGCGCGGTAGATGGTCAAGGGGGCCACCAACAGCACCGCCAGCATCCCGATCCCCAACCGCTTGATTGCCTGGCCCGAAGGCAGGGAACGGTTGACGCGCCATTGGGTGTAGTGGTGATAGTACAAGCGATCCGCAAGCCATGCCAGCAGTAGCCGACCGGCAAAAAACAGGATTAATGCCGCCTGCAGATGGGCGTCACTCCAGCCGTCGTAGCGCTGGACCAGAAAGTCCTTGCCGTCAGTGGCGGCCTGCACCGCCGCCAGGTCGTACTTGTGGACCAGGGCCACGTTGACCGCCGCCACCATGTCCGTGGCGAAGCCGATCCAGAACAGGGGCCAGTTTCCCCGCAGGGCAGCCCACAGAAAACCTCCGATCAGAGCGGAGATGTTCAGGTGGTGTCCGGCCAGCTTCGCCTGCTGAATGCGAAGAAAGGTTCGTCCGTAGCGGTCGCCCCCGGGGCCGGCAAACTCCTTGAAGGAGGCCAGGGAGTCGCTGTTGTCCGGCGGCACCGTTGCTTGCCCGCTGTCTTGCTCGCCAGGTGCGTGTACTGTCATGACTGCCCCTGAATCCCCTTCAGTAGAGCGTCTTTGGTGACAATGCCAGCCAGCTTTCCATCGTCGCGGATGGCAATGGGGCATTGTTGTCCAACGATCAGGCTCACAAGGGAGTTGAGGTCGGCCTTGGGGTGGGCCTGGGGCCAGGTGTCCACATCGGTAAGGTTGCCGTGGGCCTTGTTGTAGGTTTCTGGCCGCTCCATGATCCTGTGGGCAAACACCAGCTTCAGACGCGATAGACCTTGCACAAAGTCCGCCACGTAGCTGTCTTTTGGATGGAGGATAATGTCCTCCGGCGTGCCAATCTGCACCATTTCCCCGTCTCGCATGATGCCAATGCGGGATCCCATCCGCATGGCTTCATCCAGATCGTGGGTGATGAAAACCGTGGTCTTGTCCATGGTGCGGGAAAGGGCCAGGAACTCGTCCTGTAGCCCACGACGAATCAAGGGATCCAGGGCGGAGAACGGCTCATCCATGAGCAGGATGTCCGGGTCTGCGGCCAGGGCTCTGGCAAGCCCCACCCGCTGCTGCATGCCGCCTGAAAGCTCACTGGGTATGGCATCGCCGTAGCCTGCCAGTCCCACGGTCTCAAGCAACCCGTTGGCCAACTGATGGCGTGTGAAGGGGTCGGTGTTGCGCAGCTCCAAAGCAAACGCGATGTTGTCCCGTACGGTGCGGTGGGGCAGCAGGGCCATGTTCTGGAACACCATGCCGATCCGGCTTGCCCGCAAGGCACGCAGTTCCTCCGCCGAGAGGGCGCCCATGTCTTGACCGTTGACCAGGATCTGCCCATGGGTGGGCTGAATCAGGCGGTTGATGTGGCGGACGAGGGTGGATTTGCCTGACCCGGACAGGCCCATGATGCAAAAGATTTCCCCCCTCTCCACGGCAAAGTCAATGTTCCGCACTGCCACCACGGCTCCAAACCGCTCCAGAACCTCGGCCTTATGGAGACTGTTCTGCCGTACGGCCCGTAGCACCTCTTCAGCCCGCTCTCCAAAGATCTTCCAGACCCCTCGGGCTTCAATGACCTGGCGCTCTTCATCCATGGCCATCGGTGCTCTTCAGAAAGGGCTCAGTGGGTTCCCTGCTGCGGGTCAGTCTTCATAGATGCGGCACTCCGGGGCTTCAGGGTTGCTGTCGCAATAGACCTCAAGGGTGGAAGGGTCGTGGGAATCGCCCGGATGATGCTGCTTGTACTCCTTCAGGTCACGAAGCTCTTCCTCCAGATGCCTGACTTTGCCATCCCTGCCCTCGGCCTTGGCCTTGAGCATTTCGTCCTCATCCTTGCGGATATGGTCGTCGATGGTTTTCATGGGTTCCTGACCAACAAAGTCTTCTGAAGGTTAGTGATAAACAGGCAAATTGGACCATGCCGTTCAGGAAGGAAATCCGAATTCTTCTCTCCACAGACGGACGGAAATCCGTAACGATCACCCATCCTCGGATTCGCCGTTCTGTTGATTGAGAAGGGACTCAGCAAGGGCACGGCAGACCACTCGCCTGAACTCCCGCAGTGGAACCCTGGTCCCCAACTCGTAGGGTGCCTTGCTGCGGCGACCGGCTTCACCCAGCATGGTTTCAATGGCGTCAGCCGCCTCGGCTCCCAAAACCTTGACGGTTTGCCTGGGCTTGAAGCGAATCCAGGCTTCCCCCTCGCTCAGGTCCATCAACACCTGGGTGAGCTGGTCAGGGGACATGCTGTGAGGTTGTGGCAAATCCATCTCGACCATGGGAGTTGTTTCCTGCCACTCTAGGTGGGTAAACGGGGCCGGTTCAAGGTACGGTGCGGCGTCGCCGCTCCAACTCCTCAAACACGCTCTTGTCGCCAATATCGGCTGCGGGCTCCAGCCGGAACTTCCCCACAGCCATCACCAGCAGCAGCATCGCTTCCAGAAACCAGAACGGGGCTTGCTGCTCCAGTGGCACCACCCCCACCAGGGCCAGCAGCAGCAGCAGCGGCACCAGCAAGGTCACCCCCACAGCCTCAAGGCGGCGGAAACAGAAGAACTCCTTGAAGCCCAACCCGGTCAACGCAGCAAAGTAGGGGCCGACGGCCATGATCCAGAGGGGTTGCGCCAGCAGGGCGTTACCCATCTGGGCTGGCCCCGCCTGATAAGCCAGAGCCACCCCACCGCCAACCCCTACCAGCCAGAACAACTGCAACGCCTGATGGAGTGGGCGCAGGTAGATGTGGATCCAGTGCAGTGCCAGTCCCAAGGCCATGGCCATGAGCACAAGCCATGGGCCAATCCAGGTGGATCCGGCCCAGCTCCATTGCACCAGGCAGCCCAGTTGCGCCACGGCCAATGTGAGTACGGACATCCGGTAGGCTGTCACCTCTCGCCGGTCAGCGGCCGTGATGCGATAAGGCCCGAACATCCCCTGGTGAAGCTGGTCTGCACTCTGGTCCGCTGGGCTGACGGCGGCCGGATTGGGGGTTGTCATCAGGAAATGGGAGGATTCAAGTCTAGCAGGCTGGACAGTGATGGCGCCTTGGGAACAATGCCTGAAGGGTTTAAGGGGAAGAGGCTACCGAAGTAGTCTTGCCGCCAGGTCTCGCTCGGGCAGGTTGCCGCCACGTTGGGCAGTTGGTAGAAACGGCGCCGCCATGCCCACAGGAAGGGAAAACTCCACAGGGGGCGCTGCCCGCAGCCGAAAAGATCCTGGTAGGCTGCTTCCCAGCGGGCCATGGTGGGGAAGAGGCGCACGTCCACCATGGTCAATGATTCCCCGCAGATCCAGGGGCGCCCGTCCGCCAGGGCCTGCTCCACGGCATTCAGCCCGGCAAACAGATCGCCCAACGCCCGTTCATGGGCCTCCTGGGTGCGGGCGAATCCACAGCGATACACCCCGTCGTTCACGTCGTCCTGAAGCCATGCGGACCAGGTCTGGATGGACGGGATCAGGTCGGACGGTCGGAGTGTGGCGGCGACCGCATTGGGTCCTGGGGGCAGGGTATCCAACTGTTCAATGATGTCGGCGCTTTCGTTGTTGATGATCCGCCCCTCGTGGCGGTCCCACAGGACAGGGACCGTGGCGCGCCTACCTGGTCCGGCGCCGGATTGCCTGTAGAGCTGCCATAACTGCTGGAACCCTTCAAAAGGTTCCCGAAACACCCAGCGGCCCGTGGCGGAATTGGGCCGAACCATGGCCATGTCAATGACGGTGGCCAGATCCTTGAGTTGGCGCACCAGCCATGTGCGGTGTGCCCAGGGGCAACTTTGGCCAATCACTAGCACATGGCGTGGCATCCCCTGCTCCTGGGCACTGCCCAGAAGCGTCTCGCGAAAACCGCTGGGCCGGCGCCGAAAGCTGCCCCTCTCGTCCGCCGGAGCCAGGCCGTTCATCAGCACCAGCCACTGGCCATGCCAAATCTGGCGACTGATGGAGACTATCGCTGGGGGAACGGGCATGGCGGCAAGGGTGGCCAGTGGGTGGCCATCTGGGCACAGTCAGTCTATTTTGCTGTTTTGTGTGTCGATTTCGTGCCGCTTCAGTCAACGGGTTCGACCTGCACGGTGCTGATTCCCCGTGAAGGGCGACCGGATGAGCCCCGCGTGGCAGGCAGTCCGGAAACAGCGCGACGGCTTGTGGGCAAGGGCTGCGTCGTGCTTGTGGAATCCGGGGCCGGTCGGGCCTCCGGGTTTAGCGATCAGGATTATCGCCAGGCAGGCGCAGAATTGGTGGAGGATGGCTGGGGGCACTGCCATGTGGCCCTCTGTGTCGGGGCGCCGGATCCTGGACGCCTGGAGGCCATGGCCACGGGCAGTACGGTGATTGGCCTGCTGGCGCCCTACGGCAACCAGGCCCTGGTGCAGCAGTTGAATCGCCGCAAATTGTCGTCCCTGAGCCTTGAATTGCTGCCGCGCATTAGCCGGGCCCAGGCCATGGATGCCCTGTCTTCACAAGCCAATATCGCTGGCTACAAGGCGGTTCTCCTGGCGGCTGCCGCGCTGGACCGCTACTTCCCCATGCTGATGACTGCTGCAGGAACAGTGCAGCCGGCCCGGGTTCTGGTTCTCGGGGCAGGGGTGGCAGGACTACAAGCCGTGGCTACGGCGCGGCGGCTGGGGGCTGTGGTCCATGTCTCGGACATTCGACCCGCGGTGAAGGAACAGGTGGAATCTTTGGGGGGCCGCTTCCTTGCGCCACCCCAGGTGACAGAGCAGCCTGCCGAGTCCGGTGGCTATGCCAAGCAGGCCTCGGACGCCTTTCTTGCGGCTCAACGTCGGCAACTCTCCGACCAACTGGGCTTGGCGGATGTGGTCATCTGCACAGCCCAGGTGCCGGGTCTCCGTGCCCCCCTGCTGATTAGTGAAGCCATGCTGGAGCGCCTGCGGCCCGGAGCCGTGGTGGTGGACCTGGCCGTCAACGAGGGGGGCAATTGCGCCGCAACCGTGCCTGGCCAAACCATCGACCGCAAGGGAGTCAAACTTATTGGTGCGAGTGATCTCCCCTGCACGGTTCCCTATCACGCCAGTTGCCTCTATGGGCGCAACCTGGCGGCACTGCTGGAGCAGTATCTACAAGACGGGGTGTTGGAATTGGACCCCCAGGATCCGTTGCTCAAGGACTGTCTGCTCACCCATGGGGGTCAGTGCCACCGTGACGACATTGTCAACGCTTCAAGGTGTGTGTGATGGACGGTTTTCAGGAACAGCTCTGGGTGCTGCTTTTGGGTGGCCTGTTGGGGCTTGAATTGATTGGTAAGGTGCCCCCCACCTTGCACACACCGCTCATGTCCGGCGCCAACGCCATCAGCGGTATCACCATGCTGGCGGCCCTTACCCTGATCACCAGGGCCGGAGATAACACCCTCCTGCTGATCCTGGGCTCGCTGGCCCTGGGATTTGCCCTCTTCAACGTGGTGGGTGGCTTCCTGGTGACGGATCGAATGCTGACCATGTTCCGCAGTGGCCGCAAACGCTCTGGAGGGGGCCGATGAGTTCCGCCGAACTGTTCCAGGGTGGCCTGGATCTGCTGGCGGTGGCCCTGCTGGCGCTTGGCATCAAGGGCTTGTCAAAGATCCGCTCTGCCCGGGCCGCCAACCAACTGGCGGCCGCCGCCGTGGCCATGGCCGTGGTAGGTCTTCTGGTCAGTGCCCAGCCCACTGCGGTGACCTGGGTCTGGATTGCGGGAGGCACTGCCGTGGGCGGTGTACTGGGGATGCTCACCGCCCGGCTGGTCCCCATGACCGCCATGCCGGAGACCGTGGCGTTGTTCAACGGCTGTGGGGGCCTCTCTTCCCTCCTGGTGGCCCTGGGCGTACTGTTGGCCGCCGCCGGGGACGGCCTCACCCCCAGCCTGCTGGTGCTGGTCTCCATTGGTTTTTCCATCGTGGTGGGGGCCGTCACCTGCACCGGCTCGGTGGTGGCCATGGGCAAGTTGCAGGGATGGTTGCCCACACCCGGTTGGATGCTGGGCCGCTGGCGCCACGGGTGCAACGTTGCTCTGGCCACCGTTGTACTTCTGGCCGCCGTGCTGACAGTGGGTGGCTCCGGTGATGCGCTGTGGCCTCTGGTCATCAGCGCCAGCCTCCTGGGCATTGGCCTGACGCTCCCCATTGGTGGCGCCGATATGCCCGTGGTCATCTCGCTCCTGAATTCCTATTCAGGTGTTGCGGCAGCAGCGGCCGGCTTTGTTGTGGGTCAACGGTTATTGATTGTGGCCGGGGCCATGGTGGGGGCCGCGGGCTTGATTCTCACCCAGGTGATGTGCGCCGGCATGAACCGCAGCTTGCCTGCCGTGCTCTTCGGGGGCGCGCTGAGTTCGGCATCCACCGGCAGCAAAGGGAGCGGCGAATACACTAACATCACCTCCTGCTCGGCTGAGGAGTGTGCCTTGACCCTGGAGGCGGCGGAGCGGGTCGTGGTTGTGCCTGGCTACGGCCTGGCCGTGGCCCAGGCTCAACACACCCTGCGGGAGGTGGCCCGCCTCCTGGAAAAGCATGGGGTGACAATTACCTACGCCATTCATCCTGTGGCTGGGCGCATGCCGGGGCACATGAACGTGCTGCTGGCGGAAGCCGACGTGCCCTATGAGCAACTCAAGGAGATGGACGTCATCAACCCCGAGTTCCCCGCAGTGGACGTGGTGCTGGTGTTAGGGGCCAACGACGTGGTGAACCCCCAGGCCAAAACCGACCCTGAATCGCCGCTCTACGGGATGCCGGTTCTGGACGTGCAGGAGGCTCGGACTGTGTTTGTGGTGAAACGGGGCATGAGCGCCGGCTACTCTGGCATCAAAAACGATCTCTTCGAGCATCCCAACACCTCCATGGTCTTTGGGGATGCCAAGCAGGTGCTCGGCAATATCTTGGGTGAACTGAAAATCCTGGGCGTTGGGCAACGCTGACACGGACAACCATGGACCATCAACACGGTCGCTTGTTGCTAGTGGGGGGGACCCACGGCAACGAGCGCACGGCACCCTGGATCTTGCAGTGCTGGAAGGCCCAACCTGCGCTGCTCACCTCCCCCCTGCCCACCACCACCTGTATCGGCAACCCTGAAGCCTATGGGGCCAATCGCCGCTACATAGATCGGGACCTGAACCGCTGTTTCACGGAAGCGCTGTTGAGGGATCGGAGTTGCACCATCCGCGAGGTCATCCGTGCCCGAGAGCTGGTGGATGCTTACGGACCCGGCGGCAACGATCCCCACGGCCTAGTGCTGGATATGCATACCACCACAGCAGCCATGGGTTCATCAGTGGTGACATGTGGAGAACGTCCTGTGGATCTTGCCTTGGCCGCACTGATGCACCAGGCCGTTGGCATGCCGGTCTATCTCTTCCAGATCAACGAGGACCAACCTGAGGAGTGTGGTTTTTTGGTGCGGCGTTGGCCCTGCGGCCTGGTGCTGGAGGTGGGGCCGGTGGCGCAAGGCATTGTGGACGTGCGAACCGTCCGGAAAACAACGGCTTGCCTGGACGGTCTTCTGGACGTATTGAGGGATTGTCTGACCGGCAAAGCCAGGATGCCGGAGACCATGGTGATTCACCGCCATCTGGCCAGCCTCGACTGGCCACGGGACAGGGACGGCCGCCGGATTGCATGTCTGCATCCGGATCGTCCCCGGTGGGATTGGACCCTGTTGTACCCGGGCGACCCGCTGTTTCTCATGGAGACCGGTGAGACCGTCGCCTACCAGGGGGAGGAACCCGTCTGGCCCGTGTTTTGCAACGAAGCTTCCTACGAAGAAAAGGGCATTGCCCTGAGCTTGACCAGGCGGGAGACGATGACGCCGCCAGCCGCTGGACTGGAGGCTTTGCTGGCCCTGCTCAGATCCTAGACGCTGTTCTCAGGCCCCAGGCCTGGCTTTCTTCAAGTGTGCCCATGTGCGTCAGCAAGGATGAGGGTGGTGAACCCGCTCACTCCAGTAGACAACCGCACCCTGGGCCTCCAACTCACGGCGGCGGTGACGCGCCTCGTGGAAAGCCACGGTTTCGTGGTTTCGATCACCAGAGAGAGACCAACTAATCCGAACCATTGCGTCTCAAAGCGGAAACAACAGCGCTCCCACCCTAAAACAGTGACCAGGAACACAATTCCTGGTTACTACCCCATCAAGCCGCTGGCCGGACTTGAACCGACGACCCACGCTTTACGAAAGCGTTGCTCTACCAACTGAGCTACAGCGGCTAACCATGGAATCCTAGTTGTTAGAACAACAGTTGTCTGGCGCCAGCCCAAAGCACCCATGGCTTCTCCATCGCAAGATCCCCTTGACCCTCAATTGAAAGCCAAGCTTCAACAAGAATTAAGGACACCATGGCAAAGCCTGCGGCGGGCGCTGTGGATTGCGCTGGAGGCCTCGGCAGCCCTGGGGCTGGTGATCATGGTGTTACGGCTTGTTGGTGGAGAGACGGTACAGCCCAATGACGTCGTCGTTCAAGTGGGAGCGGTGGTGCTGTTTGCCTACTTGCTCTGGAAGGATCGCTCCCCAAGGTCAGAGGCCGGCCCTGGGCAGACCAGAAACAGCGGTTCCCAGAAAAGGCCCTGACACTGGAGACCCGGTAACAAACACCCTGCCAACTCACACATTCAACGTCCGCTTCACCATGACCATGGAGAAGGTTTCCAGTCGGTCCCCCTCCCGCCAATCCGTGAAGCGGCTCACCCCCACGCCACACTCGTAGCCGGAATTGACTTCCTTCACCCCGTCCTTGATACGCCGGAGAGAGTCCAAATCTCCCTCGTAGACCACTTGTCTGCCCCGATGCACCCGTAACCGGCAGTTGCGCTGCAACTTGCCTTCCGTGACGTAGCAGCCGGCCACGGCGCCGTGGCCGACGGAGAAGACGGCGCGCACCTCTGCCCAGCCCAGGGGTTCTTCCACCAAATCCGGTTCCAGGAGGCCCTCCATGGCCCCCTGGATATCCTCCAGCAACTTGTAGATCACGTCGTAATTGCGCACGTCCACGGATGCGGCTTCCGCCACCCGTCTTGCACCAGTGGCCATGGAGGTATTAAAGCCAATGACAACGGCGCCGGAGGCTGTGGCCAAATCAATGTCGGTTTCCGTGATTTCTCCGGGGGAGGACAGCAGGACACGGATCTGCACTTCTTCCTGGGAGAGTTGCTCCAGGGACCCCAGGATGGCCTCCAGGGACCCCTGCATGTCGGTCTTGAGAATGAGGTTGAGTTCCTTGAGTTCACCTTCGGCGGCTTGATCCGACAAAGCAGTGAGGCTGACGCGACGATTGGCCATCTGCTGAGCCAACCGGGCAGCCCGGGCGTCACTGACCCTGTCACTCACCACAGTGCGGGCAGCCTTCTCGTCCTCAAACACCTCAAAGGCATCCCCTGCAGTGGGCACCTCACCAAAGCCAAGGGCTTCCACGGCGGCAGAGGGAAGGGCCTCCATGAGCCGCTCGCCCCGGTCGTTGACCATGGCCCGCACCTTGCCCAGCACCGGACCGGCAGCGATCACGTCGCCGGGTCGCAGGGTGCCGTTCTGAACCAGCAACGTGGCCACCGGGCCCTTGGCCTTGTCCAAGTGGGCCTCCACCACGGTTCCTCTGGCCAGACGCTCGGGATTGGCTTGTAGATCCTCCACGTCACTGACCAGAAGGATCATCTCCAGCAATTTGTCAATGTTCTGGCCCTTGAGCGCGCTGACAGGGACCATGACCGTGTCGCCCCCCCAATCCTCACTCATCAAATCGTGCTCAGCCAACTCCTGGCGCACGCGGTCCGGATTGGCGCCCTCTTTATCCATCTTGTTGATCGCCACCACGATGGGCACCTCCGCGGCCCTCGCATGACTGATGGCCTCAATGGTTTGCGGGCGTACCCCGTCGTCAGCGGCCACCACCAGGACAGCAATGTCGGTCACCTTGGTGCCCCGGGCCCGCATGGCGGTGAAGGCTTCGTGACCAGGGGTGTCCAGGAAGGTGATGAGGGCAGGCTTCTCCTCATGGACCACCTCCACCTGGTAGGCGCCAATGTGCTGGGTAATTCCGCCAGCCTCTCCTGCCGCCACCCGGGTGCTGCGAATGGCATCCAGCAAGCTGGTCTTGCCATGGTCCACATGGCCCATCACCGTCACCACGGGCGGGCGCCGGCTGAGGTTCTCAAGATCCTCGTCCTCAATCATGGTCACGGTCTTCTTGGCTGCCGCCTCGACGTCGTCTTCCACAACCGGCACTCCGAATTCCTCGGCCACCTTTTCGATGGCGGACAGGTCCAGGGATTGAGTCACCGTTGCCGAGATGCCTTTGAAGAACAAGGACTTGATGATGTCCGAGCTGTCCACGCCAAGGGCCTCGGCCAACTCCTGGACCGTCAAGTTGCCTTCCGGAACCACAAGCATTTCGGGACGCTGCTGCTTGGCCTCCCGCGCTTGACGCAGTTCCATGGCCCGCCGCCGCTGTCGCTGCCGGGCCGTCTCCTTGGGCTTCTTGCGCCGTTTTGCTTTGACTGCGGGCTGGTCCGTCGCACCCTGGGGTTTGCCGGAAGGGCGCGCCAAGGACGCAGACAGCACCGCAGCAGCCCCTTCACTGGCAAAGCCTTCGCCAGCATTCACATCTTCGTCGTGGATGCCGATGATGTGAACCTTGGTGCGCTGCTTGCTGGCTGCACCGCCACGGCGCAACTGCTCCAGGCGCGCTGAATCATCCCAATCCTGGCGTCGCCGTCCGCCGGCGCCACTGCGGGAGCGGCCACCGGGGGCACCGCTGCGGGGCGGGCCAGGACGACGAGGTGGCGTGGGGGAGGCTGTTGTGGTTTTGGGTTCGGTCTTGGGACGGGCCACAGTTGTGGTGGATCCCGAGGTGGCCTCCTTGCCCAGAACTTCACTGGGGGCTGCGGGACGGCGCACCCCTGGTGGCAGCCCTCCCTGAAGGCGCTCGGACCCTGACCCTCCCGGACGGCTAACCCCCGGAGGTCCACCTGAGCTGCGCCGCAGAGGACGACCAACAAGCTCTGCTGAGCGGGGGGTGGTGGGCCTGGCGCGACGCTCGCCAGTGGCGGGGCTGGTGCGCTGAAGTCGCCCCATGACTTCCGGACGATTCTGCTGTGGTGGCCCATCCGCCTCTCCGGGGCGCTGTGGTGTGCCAGGGTCGCTTGCCCTGGCGCTGGGACGGCGCGCCACGATTTGGGGTTGCCGTACAGGTGGCTGCGCCTGGGGTGTAGATTGGATGGACCGGGCGCCGTCAGGACGTCCCGCTAACGCTGACGACCGGGACCGCGGCATCCCGGACGCCACCACGGAGCGTGGCGGCCTTGCACTGGGGCGCCGGGGTGGTTGATCCACTGCCTTTGCGGGCAGTGGGAGGTGAACGGGGCCCTCAGGGGCGGCAGACAGGGGTGGTTTGGCTGGGGGGACTGATGCTGACTTGCTCCCTGGTCGAGCCCATTGACCTTTTACTGGCTTCCTGGGGCGTGGTGTGGAGGTTGCGGATAGGAAACTGGTGGGACCCTGGGACTTGCGAACAGGTTTCTCGGCCACAGGAGATTTGGCGGACGCAAGCTTAGGTGGCGCCATAAGCTGGGGCGGCTGCTTGACCGGCTTCTTGGCGACCGTCTTCTTGCTCACCTTGTCCGATAGGTGTGCATCCTTGGGACGGCGATTGCCAGCTGCGGAGGATTGTCGGGTCACCTTCGCCTGCTTGGTGGCGGCCGCAGACCCCTTGAACGGCTTATCGGCTAACGGCTTACCACCAACGGATGGTGACCTGACCACCACAGGAGTTGCTTTTGTCCTGGATGGCTTGCTCTCCAGAGCAACTGCGGCTCCGGGAGCCTTGGGCGCCGTGGGCTGGATCACGGTGGGCCGCACTGGCTTGGGCTTCTGGGACGGACGTGATGCAGCGGATGGTGGTGTCTTCACCGCTGCAGGGACCGCCTTTGCCGACGGTTTGTCCTTGGTGGCAGCCGCAACTCCAGGAGATTTTGGTGCAATGGGTCGCACCAGCTTGGGCTTCCGGGATGGCTTGGGTTCCACAGATGGCGGCTTCGCTATCGCAAGATCTGTATTGACCTTGGTTGCCGTCCCCTTGCCAGCGGTCTTGCCTGTGGTGTGCTGGTCCGCTGTTTTGGCCTTGAGCTTGACCACACTGGGGCGCCGGGGACCTTTGTTGGCCGTGGTGGTGCTATTGGTCGCGGTGGCGTTGGCCAGTCTGACAGGGCCGGGAGCCGTCTCCCTGGCTGGTGGGGAGGGCTTTCTATGGAGTTTCTGGGTGGCCGATGGCGTCGTGCCAGGGGTGAGCTGACGTGGGGCGGTGGCTTGTGGTGGCGTGGGTCGTGCGGTCAGCACTGCCTTGGATTTCAGCCGGACCGTGAACGCTTTGCCGGTGGGTTTGGCCTGGTGCCTGGGGTCTGGTTGCACTGGACCAGACTTGTCTGATCCAACAGCCGTCTTCTTTTGAGCGGCCTTGGTTTTGTAGGCGGCTGCCGAATCTTCAGTCAGATGACCTTCGGCCACAAGGTGGCCAACGATGGTGCTGGCCTGGCCCTCGCTGATTGAGCTGCTGTGACTCTTGAACGGGATGGAACGGGTCTTGGCAGCGTCAAGAATGCACGAGTTCGGAAGGCCAAGGTCGCGCGAAAGATCATAGATACGGACTTTTTTGCCGCTGTTGGTCATGCGTACTCCAAATGAGCGATGAGGGTTGCCCCCCATCGAGCCCTCCTTATGCAAGGGTCATTGACATCTTGCCCCAGGAAAGGCGAGTACTCCTTGAGAGTCTCACCAAAACCTTGGCTCCACAAGATTTCCCTTGAGAAAAGCTTGCAGACGAGGACCACTCGGGCCTACAGGACAGAAGCCATGGGGCTTGTGGTATCGGCCTGGAGCGTGAGCGTAAGACCAAACTGCTGCGGCACTTGAGGGCAGCGTCATTCTACAGGAGAATCTTGAACCTGTTTCCCGTTGTCCGACTCAGCGTTGTCCAACTCGGCCGCCAGGGCGGCGTCAATAGCGGGATGATTGGGGATGCGCAGGCTTTTCTGGATCCGTTTTCGTTGCCGTGCGTCTTGCAGGCAACGTTGGGAACGGCACACATAGGCGGAGCGGCCAAACCCCTGACCCAGACCAATCCTCCCGCCCGCCAACCGCACCAGGCGCAGCATCCGGGTGCGGTCCTTCAGGTGTGTGCAACTGACACAACGCCTCACCACAGGCTTCTGGGTGGTGCTCATGGCTGTTGTTGCCAAAGCGTTTGACCATCCAGTTCATCCCGCTGTGGATAAAGCTCCCGCAGGCGGGCGTCCTCCTCGGCGCGCATGGCCTGTTCCGCCTTGATGCGCGCTTCTGTTTCAATTTGCGCTTTTTCCTCCTTCTGCCGCTGGGCAACGAGCTTGGCCACCACAGCTTCCTCTTTCCCCTGGTCGTACTCCGCCGAATTTTTAATATCGATCTTCCAACCCGTGAGTCGCGCAGCCAGACGGACGTTTTGGCCCTGGCGGCCAATGGCCAGGCTCAACTGGTCCGGGGGAACAAGCACGTGGGCGTGGTGCGCTTCAGGATCCACCAGCCGCACCTGACCCACCTTGGCGGGGCTTAAGGAATGGGAAATGTATTGGGCCGGGTCCGCCGACCAGCGGATCACGTCAATCTTCTCGCCCCGCAACTCGTTAACCACCTGCTGGATCCGCGAGCCACGGGCTCCAATACAAGCGCCCACAGGGTCCACTTCCCGCTCCGTGCTGTCTACGGACACCTTGGTCCGTGTCCCCACAGAGCAGCGGGAGGGAGGGTTGGCTTCCCGGGCCACGGCCACAATGCGCACAGACCCCTCCTGGATTTCCGGGACCTCATTCTCAAACAGGTAGACCACCAGCCCCGCATTGGCGCGAGAGACAAACAACTGGGGTCCGCGCCGCGGCACCTCAGACACCTCCTTGAGGAACACCCGGAAGGTGGCGTTGGCACGATAGTTGTCATTGGGAAGCTGATCTCGCCGTGGGAGCTCCGCCTCCACTTCCGGCCGTCCAAGGCCGGAACTGACAGCCATGATCACGCTCTGGCGCTCAAAACGCAGGACCCGGGCGGTGAGCACAGGGTCCTCCAGGTCTGCGAACTCCTCCTGGATCATGTGACGCTGGTGGTCCCGTAGCCGCTGGGCCAACGTCTGCTTCGTCTGTGTGGCGGCCATGCGGCCGAAGTCGTCCCGCTCTGGCGTCACGTCCAACACCACCGTGTCGCCAATCTGGGCATCCTCCGCCACCTGCTGCACGTCGGCCAGAGCAATCTGATGGTCTTCACTATCCACCTGGTCGACGATGATCTTGCTGGCCAGAATCCGGAAGCATTCCTCGTCAAGGCTGAGGGAGACGTCAAAATTCGCAAAATAATCCCCGTCAAACGGATCTTCACCGCTCCCCAGCATCTGTGTGCGCCGGTACTTCTCATACCCCTTGAGAAGGGATTCCCGCAGGGCTTGCTCAACCGTACTGGGGGGTAGCTTCTTCTCTTCGCTGATGTTCTCGATCAGGGCCGCCAGGCCCGGAAGCATTACGAGCGCCATGGATGGTCAGGTTGTGGATAGCAAAAGAGTGGTTGGCCTAGCCGAATTTGCCGGTGGTGAGTCGTACCTGGAGCACATCACCACGGGGAATACGGGTAATGCGGCCCTTGCGGTTCAGCCAGACCACAGTCTCGTCCCGGCCCATTAAGGTGCCGTGGACAACATCATGACGTTCCTGCCGCTGACGGTGGAGTTCCACGGGGAATCCACGGAAGCTTTGGAAATCACGATCACTGACCAGGTCCTCGCCGAGACCGGGGCTGGACACCTCTAGGACAAAGGCCTTGGGAAACAGTTCGGCTTCGTCAAGGAGAACCCCCAGGCGATGGCTGAGCTGTTCACAGTCAACGATGGATACGTCATCTCCATCCAGGCGGCGGATGGCCACAACCACCGTCAGCGGTTGACGGTGGGCCTGAATGGCCACGTCGGAGACAACCAGGGCGAGGGGGGTGGCGGCCGTCTCGGCGTGACTGCGGACTGTGGGAATTAAGGCGTGAGTCAAGGTACTGGACCGGACAGACTCCCTAAGCCAACTGAGGGGGATACTCCTGGCCCAATCTCCACAACTGCACCGTGCTCCGGCAATGGGCACGGACACCATGAAAATCGAACGGACCCAGTGGCAATGTGAAGAAAAGCTAGCAACCTTTCAGACCATTGGCACATCCAACGGCATGGACAGTGGCTCAACTGACAGACCTCCACCTGCTGGCCGACCCTGGGGGATACTATCGCGGCGTCAACAGTCATGTCCAGTTCCAGACCTGTCTTCGCGCTGTCTGCAGCGCGGATCCCGACCTCATCCTGCTGACGGGTGACCTGGGCCATGATGAAACCTGGGCAGCCTGTGGGTTGCTTCGGGATCAGTTGGCCACCTGCGGCATCCCTGCCCTGGTGATGGCGGGGAACCATGACCAACCCCAGTTGCTGAGAAGTTGCCTGGCTCGACACGCCTCGGTTGCGCCCTGTGGGGTGGCTGTGGGCAACTGGCTGGTGATCGGTCTGGATTCCCACGTGGCCGGCTGCATGGGTGGCCGTCTCTCCGCTGTGCAACTGGACTGGCTTGTGGGCATCCTCCGCCCTCATCCGGGCCCCTGCCTGGTGGCCCTTCACCACCCACCCACCGCCATTGGCTCTCCACGCATGGATGCCATCGCCCTGGAGGAGCCGGAGCGTCTTCTGGACCTGCTCCAGGCTTTTCCCCAGGTGAAGGGGGTGGTGTTCGGCCATGTGCATCAAGCCTGGCAGCAGCAGGTCCCCCTGCCGCTGATGGCCTGTCCATCCACGGCAGTGCAGATTGCGCCAATCCAGCCCAGTGCCCATCCCGACGCCCCGGGCTGGCGCCTTCTGCGGTTGGAGGCCGACGGCCGGTTGCACACCCGGGTGATGCGGATCGTCCATGGGCAAGTCACCCCTGACGAGCCCCTGACCCAGGGTGTACCCGGCTAGCTTGTGGGGCAAAACGGTACTGTGTTGTTGTTGTTCTACCATCACGGACCGAGGTTTATCGCCAGGGCTCGACTGCTGTTGCAGGGATGGGCTGCCGCCCTTGCCGCTGCCGCAACCTTTGCGCTGGTACTGGCACTGGCCTTTCCCCAGCCCCTTCTGGCCCAGGCTGACGGCCCGACCGCAGTTGACGGCTTGACCACAATGGCGCTGCCGGACCCGGCCGCCACATCCCAACTCCACGACCACAGCTTTGTTGCCGTGGCTGTACGGCGTGTGGCGCCGGCCGTTGTCCGCATTGACACGGAACGCCGTGTCCAGGATCCTAGTCTCAATCCCCTGCTGCTGGAACCTCTGCTGCGGGATGCCCTGGGGGATCTGCCCAACACCTATCAGCAGCATGGCCAGGGCTCAGGGGTGGTGATTGCCGCGAATCCGGAGAAGAACCGTGCCCTGGTGCTCACCAATGCCCACGTGGTGGATGGGGTTGACCGTGTGGAGGTGACGTTGGCGAATGGGCATTCCTTAACCGGCACGGTCAGCGGCAGTGATTCCGTTACGGACCTGGCCCTGGTGACCCTGTCCAGCGGCGGCAACGCCATCCAGGCCGCGCAACTGGGAGACTCGGCAAGTCTTGAGGTGGGGGACTGGGCCATTGCCCTGGGCAACCCCTACGGACTGGACAGCACGGTCACCTTGGGCATCGTCAGCCACTTGCACCGCAGCATTGCCAGTCTGGGATTTGCCGATAAACGCCTGGACCTCATCCAAACCGATGCTGCCATCAATCCCGGTAACTCCGGCGGTCCCCTGGTCAACGCCGCCGGCGAGGTCATCGGGATCAATACCTTGGTGCGCAGTGGGCCGGGGGCTGGACTGGGATTTGCCATTCCCATCAACCTGGCCCGGCACGTGGCCATGCTCCTGGAAAACCAGGGGGAGATCACCCATCCCTATCTGGGACTTCAGATGGTGCAACTGACCCAGCGACGCGCTCGCCGGCACAATGCTGATCCCAACACACTGCTGAAGCTCCCCGAGCGGGATGGTGCCTTGATTCAGAAGGTGGTTGAGGCCAGTCCGGCGGAGCGGGCCGGATTGCGCCGGGGTGACCTGGTGGTGGGGGCTGATCAACAGACTGTCCGTGAACCGGCGGAGTTGCTGGCCCTTGTGGAAGCATCCCAGGTGGGCCAGCCCCTGCAACTCCACATTCAGAGGGGGGAGCAAGAGCTTCAGTTGGAGGTGACGCCCGAAGCCATGCCCAAAGCAGCCATGCCTGGTTGAGACTGAGGAGACACTAGTACCCTGCTAACATCTACCCGTCTGTCTCTGGAGAATGAGCGACCTGGAAAGCCGTGTCAAGCAGGCTGTGGCCGAGGCGGCAGTGGAGCAAGTCCGGAGTGGCATGGTGCTGGGCCTGGGATCGGGATCAACCGCTGCTCTCATGATTCAAGCTTTGGGGAAGCGGTTGAGCCAAGGTCAATTGGACAACATCACGGCGGTGCCCACATCCTTCCAAAGCCAGGTTTTGGCCAGCAGTCTGGGCATTCCCCTGGTGGATCTCAACCATGTGGAGGCCGTTGATTTGGCCATCGATGGCGCCGATGAGGTGGATCCCGGTTTCCAGTTGATCAAAGGAGGGGGCGCCTGCCATGTGCAGGAAAAACTGGTGGCCTCGGCGGCGCGCCGCTTCGTGGTGGTGGTGGATGCCAGCAAGCTGGTGGAGCGCCTAAATCTGGACTTTCTCCTGCCGGTGGAGGTGCTCCCTGGTGCTTGGGCCCTGGTGAGTCGCCGTCTTCGGGCTATGGGGGCCGAGTGTGAGTTGCGGATCGCACAACGGAAGGCCGGACCGGTGGTGACCGATCAAGGCAATCTGGTGCTGGATGCCCACTTCCCCGGGGGCATTGGTGATGGCGCAGAGTTGGAGCGTCAACTCAACTCAATTCCTGGCGTGGTGGAAAACGGCCTGTTTGTCAACCTGGTGGACCAGGTGCTGGTGGGGGAGGCGACGGAGCAAGGCATTCATGTGCGCACGCTGGTGCCCCCTGACGGCCCCTGATTCTTGTGCTTGCCGCCTATTCTTTTTGAGTCTTGAGCCGCCGCCGTACGGATTCCCCATGACTGTGGAGACCCTCGCTGGCCGCCATGGCCATCACGTGTTGACCTGTGGCCTCCAGTGCCCCATGGGTGTAGTGGATCAGGCTCATGTTGGTCATGAAGGTTTCCACGCCAAGGGCGCCGGCAAAGCGAGCCGTGCCGCTCGTGGGTAAGGTGTGATTGGGACCAGCCAGGTAGTCCCCCACCGCCTCGGGCGTCTCGGGGCCGATGAAGACGGCTCCGGCATGGCGGATGCGGGGCAACAATGTATCGGGCTGGGCCACCAGGAGTTCCAGGTGTTCCGGTGCAAATTCGTTGGCCAGATCAACGGCGTCCTCCAGGGTGGCCACCTTGGCGGCCAGACCCCAGTCCTGGAGTGATCGGGCGCTGGTGGCTGGCTTGGGGTGCTCCGCCAGTTGCCGAGCCAGACAGGAGGGGAGACGGGACAGCAGATGGTCGCTGGTGGTGAGCACAACGGCGGCAGCCAGGGGGTCGTGCTCGGCCTGGGCCAGGAGATCAGCTGCCACCAACTCCGGGGCTGCCGTCTCATCGGCAATGACCAGCACCTCGCTGGGACCGGCCAAGGCATCAATGGCCACCGTGCCGTACACCGCCTTCTTGGCCATGGTCACGTAGACATTCCCGGGTCCCGTGATTACGTCCACGGCAGGGACGGTCTCCGTGCCATAGGCCAGGGCAGCAATGGCCTGGGCCCCTCCAATCCGGTAGATCTGGTCCACGCCCGCCAGGGCTGCGGCCGCCAACACCACCGGATTGACTGAACCGTCCTTGGACGGTGGAGTCACCATCACCACCTGCTCCACCCCGGCCACCTTGGCAGGAATGGCATTCATCAAGACGGTGCTGGGATAGGCGGCTCGGCCACCGGGAATGTAGAGCCCCGCCCGGGTCATGGGCCGCCAACAGCGTTGCAGCCGTTCTCCGTAGGGACCGGTCATGTCAATGTCCGGGGGGCGCTGTTGGCAGTGGAACGCCTCGATGCGGCTGTGGGCGGCTTCCAACGCCAGCCGCAACTCCGTTGGCAAACTGTCCAAGGCCCGCGCACCAGCCTCCGGGGCCACCAGCAACTCCTGGGCGGCAAAGCGCTGTCCGTCAAAACGGGCTGTAAAGTCCAGGAGGGCGGCATCTCCCTGCTCCCGAACAGCAGCAATGATGGTCTCCACCTGCCGGGTGTGTTGCTGGTTGCTGTGGAGGCGCGCTGCAATCTGCCGCAGACGGGCGCGGGTGTCTTGGGCCGTCCGCAGAACCGGCAGACCGGGCAATGCCATTGTTGCGGCACCCATTGCAGAGGCGATGGCTGAGGGTATGGGCTTAGGATAGACTCTCAAATCCCTTACGAAACGGTTCAGCCACCTTTGGCCAACATCAAATCGGCACAAAAGCGTATTGCCGTTGCCGAGCGCAACCGACTGCGCAACCGCATGTACAACGCCGGGGTGCGCACCCTGGTAAAGAAATGTCTCGGGGCCTGCACAGCCCATGGCACTCATCCTGATGAGACGGGTCAGGAACTGGTGACCACCAGTGTTCGTGCCGCCTTCAGTCGCATTGACAAGGCGGTGAAGCGGGGTGTGCTCCACAGGAACACTGCCGCACGCCAGAAGTCCCGCCTCAGTCGAGTTGTCAAGCAGGCCCTGGAGCCGGCAGCACCGGCCCCTGCCGCCGATGAGTAAGGCTGACGCCCCACCACTCGTCGGCGCCCCCTTGGTGGATAGCCACTGCCATGTGGTCTTTGCAGATTTTCAAGACGACCTGGATACGGTGGCACAGCGTTGGCGAGAGCAGGGGGTCTGCGCCCTGGTCCATGCCTGTGTGACCCCTGAGGAGATCCCGGCCATTCGCCAGTTGGCAGACCGCTTCCCGGAGTTGCGTTATGCCGTTGGTCTTCATCCGCTGGAGACGGGGTGTTGGCATGAAGCCATGCCAAATCTTTTCCTGGAGGCCTGCCATCGGGATGAACGGGTGGTGGCGGTGGGAGAACTGGGCCTGGATCTTTACAAAGCCACCAACCTGAAGCAACAGGTCCGTGCCCTTGAGGCCCAACTGGACGTGGCCTGGGAGGTGGATCTGCCCGTGATTATCCACTGCAGGCAGGCCGCCGTGCTCCTGCGGGACATTCTGGTGGCGCGGCGCCAAGCCGGACGACCGGTGCGCGGGGTCATGCACTGCTGGGCCGGCACACCGCAGGAGATGGACTGGTTCCTGGACTTGGGCTTAATCATCAGCTTCAGTGGAATTGTCACCTTCAAGAACGCCAAGGCCGTCCATGCCTGTGCCCAGCAGGTGCCTGAGGACCGCTATATGGTGGAGACGGATTGCCCGTTTCTGGCCCCAACGCCCCATCGGGGCCAGCGCAACGAGCCCGCGTTCGTGGTCCGTGTGGCCGAGACAATGGCGGCTTTGCGCCACTGCTCCACCGAGAGGGTCCGCCACGTGAGCAGCCAGACAGCGGCACGCCTCTTTGGTCTGGAGTCGTTGCTGCAGGGATCATTGACTGCCATGGGGGAGCAATTCTCCAGAACTCCCCCGTGATGCTGGCCCCAAACACTCCGGCCCACTGTAGACTAAGCTTTCACACAGGACTTGGTGATGCCCTGTGGCAAACTGAGTCACAATTACCCCCACAAGGCACTTGTCCAAGGTTGAGGAACTTCACTACAGGTCTTTGAGCAGCCCAGCAGGGCCGAGCGTTCCCCCCTTTGAAGAATCGCCTGCCTCTTCCTGTTGCCTTGCATGAAGCCCTCTCCCGACAACCCCCAACCCAGCCGTCTTTGTCATTTCTCCAACAGGGACACCACCCTATGAGCAGCGCCATTCAGGTCGCCAGAGCCGCCACCCATCTTCCTGACCTCGTGGAGGTGCAGCGGAGTAGCTTCAAGTGGTTTCTGGAGAAGGGGCTGATTGAGGAGTTGAACAGCTTCTCGCCCATCACCGACTACACGGGGAAGCTTGAGCTCCACTTCGTTGGTGATCAGTACCGGTTAAAGCACCCTCGCCATGACGTGGAGGAAGCCAAGCGCTGTGATGCTACCTATGCCTCACAGATGTACGTGACCTGTCGCCTGATCAACCGGGAGAGCGGCGAGATCAAGGAGCAGGATGTGTTTATCGGGGAGCTACCGTTGATGACCGAGCGGGGTACGTTTATTATCAATGGAGCAGAGCGGGTCATCATCAATCAAATTGTCCGTAGCCCTGGTGTCTATTTTAAGGATGAGCAAGACAAGAATGGTCGTCGCACTTATAATGCCAGCATGATTCCCAACCGTGGAGCCTGGCTCAAATTTGAAACGGATAAAAATGGTCTTCTCCATGTTCGGGTGGACAAGACCCGCAAGATCAACGGCCATGTGATGATGCGTGCCATTGGCCTGTCCGACACGGACGTGCTGGACAAGCTTCGTCACCCTGAGTACTATAGAAAAACCATTGAGGCCAGCGCGGAAGAGGGAATCTCTTCGGAAGATCAGGCCCTGTTGGTGCTTTACAAGAAGCTGCGGCCAGGGGAGCCCCCCTCGGTCAGCGGTGGTCAGCAGTTGCTACAAAGCCGCTTCTTTGATCCCAAGCGCTATGACCTGGGCCGTGTTGGCCGCTACAAGGTCAATAAAAAGCTGCGACTCACCATTCCTGATTCGGTGCGCATTCTCACCCCGGAGGACGTGCTCTCCACGCTGGATTACCTGATCAACCTGGAGTTGGACGTGGGGGGGACGAGCCTGGACGACATTGATCACCTGGGGAATCGCCGCATCCGCTCCGTGGGTGAGTTGCTACAGAACCAGATGCGGGTTGGCCTCAGCCGGCTGGAGCGCATCATCCGTGAGCGCATGACCGTCGGCGAAGCCGATACGCTGACACCTGCCCAGTTGGTCAATCCCAAGCCTTTGGTGGCTGCCGTCAAGGAATTTTTTGGCTCCAGCCAGTTGAGCCAATTCATGGACCAGACCAACCCTCTGGCGGAACTCACCCACAAGCGACGCATTTCTGCACTGGGTCCTGGCGGCCTCACCCGAGAGCGGGCGGGCTTTGCCGTGCGAGATATTCACCCTTCCCACTATGGGCGCATCTGCCCTATTGAAACTCCGGAGGGTCCAAATGCTGGCCTGATTGGCTCCCTGGCGACCCATGCCCGCGTGAATGAATACGGCTTCATCGAGACCCCCTTTTGGAAATGCGAAAACGGCCGCGTGATCAAAGAGGGAGATCCCATCTACCTGGCGGCTGACGTGGAGGATGAATGCCGTGTGGCTCCCGGTGACGTGGCCACCGATGGCGAAGGCTACATCCGCGCTGAACTGGTACCCGTGCGCTACCGCCAGGACTTTGAGAAGGTGCCTCCTGATCAGGTGGATTACGTGCAGCTCTCGCCCGTGCAAATCATCTCCATCGCCACGTCCCTGATTCCCTTCCTGGAGCATGACGACGCCAACCGCGCCTTGATGGGCTCTAACATGCAGCGCCAGGCCGTACCGTTGCTCCGTCCCACCCGGCCCCTGGTGGGCACGGGTCTGGAACCCCAGCTTACGCGGGATTCCGGCATGGTGCCCATCACCCGGGTGGACGGCGTTGTCAGCTTTGTGGACTCCGCTACTATTGTGGTCACCACGGTGGATGGAGGGAAGCATGTTCACTATCTGCAAAAGTACCAACGCTCCAACCAGGACACCTGCCTCAACCACCACCCCATTGTTCAGGTGGGGGACCAAGTGATCCGTGGTCAGGTGCTGGCGGATGGCTCCGCTTGCCAGGGGGGGGAATTGGCCCTGGGGCAAAACCTCACCGTGGCCTACATGCCCTGGGAAGGCTACAACTACGAGGACGCCATTTTGATCAGCGAGCGGCTGGTTCTGGACGATCTCTACACGTCCATCCACATTGAGAAGTATGAGATCGAGTCCCGCCAGACGAAACTGGGGCCTGAGGAAATCACCCGTGAGATCCCCAATCTTGCTGAAGAAGCCCTCGCCAATCTGGATGAAAACGGTATCGTCCGTATTGGCGCCTTTGTCACCGCGGGAGACGTTCTGGTGGGGAAGGTGACACCCAAGGGAGAGTCCGACCAGCCCCCTGAAGAAAAGCTGCTGCGGGCTATTTTTGGCGAAAAGTCCAGAGATGTTCGGGACAACTCCTTGCGGGTGCCCTTCAAAGAAAAGGGACGGGTGGTGGACGTGCGCGTCTATACACGGGAGCAGGGGGACGAACTGCCGCCGGGCGCCAACATGGTGGTCCGGGTCTACGTGGCGGTACGGCGCAAGATCCAGGTGGGGGATAAAATGGCGGGACGCCACGGCAATAAAGGCATCATTAGCCGCATCCTGCCCCGACAGGACATGCCGTATTTGCCGGACGGATCCCCTGTGGACATTGTTCTCAACCCTTTGGGCGTGCCTAGTCGCATGAACGTGGGCCAAGTCTTCGAGTGCTTGATGGGTTGGGCCGCCGAGCACCTGGGGATCAGGGTCAAGGTGATCCCCTTTGACGAGATGCACCAGCCGGAGATGTCCAAGCAGACGGTCACCAGTTTTCTGAAACAAGCCGCAGCACAGGAGGGCAAAGAGTGGATCTACACTCCCGACCATCCAGGCAAAATTCAGTTGACGGATGGCCGTACAGGCGAACCTTTTGATCAACCGGTCACCGTCGGCAAGGCCCACATCCTCAAGCTTGTGCATATGGCGGACGACAAGATCCATGCCCGATCCACTGGCCCCTACTCCCTGGTGACCCAGCAACCCCTTGGCGGCAAGGCCCAGCAAGGGGGGCAACGACTTGGGGAGATGGAGGTGTGGGCCCTGGAGGCCTATGGCGCCGCTTATACGCTCCAGGAACTGCTCACGGTCAAGTCTGACGATATGCAGGGTCGTAACGAGGCCCTCAACGCTATTGTCAAAGGCAAGCCCATCCCGCGGCCAGGGACACCGGAGTCGTTCAAGGTGTTGATGCGGGAGTTGCAGTCCTTGGGTCTGGACATTGCTGCCTACAAGGAGAGCGGCATGGAAGTGGACCTCATGCAAGACGTAAATCCTCGCCGCAGCACCCCCAGCCGTCCCACCTATGAGTCTTTGGGCATTCCTGACTACGACGACTAACCCCGCAACGGTGACCGGAAAGCGTTTCCGCCTCCCCGAAGTCACCCTTCTTCTCTTCCCTTTCTCTGATCCTAATTCTTGAAAGCCATGTCCACCAGCAACATCCGTTCCGAAAACCACTTTGACTACGTCAAGATTACCCTGGCCTCTCCGGAGCGAATCCGTTCCTGGGGGCAGCGCACCCTGCCCAATGGTCATGTAGTTGGTGAAGTCACAAAACCGGAAACCATCAACTATCGTACATTGAAGCCGGAAATGGATGGCCTCTTCTGCGAGAAAATCTTTGGCCCGGCTAAAGACTGGGAATGCCATTGTGGTAAATACAAGCGGGTGCGTCATCGGGGAATCGTTTGCGAGCGCTGTGGCGTTGAGGTGACTGAAAGTCGGGTGCGTCGCCATCGCATGGGTTACATCAAGTTGGCGGCACCTGTTTCCCATGTATGGTATTTGAAAGGGATTCCAAGTTACGTGGCGATTATCTTGGATATGCCATTGCGGGATGTGGAGCAAATTGTTTATTTCAACTGCTATGTTGTTTTAACAAAAAACGAACAATACAATAAGATGATTGATCAGTTTTTCAATGTGGCTACCTATTCTATTACCTTGGGTGAATTGCCAAGCTCTGACGTAACTGTTAATCTTAATGCTAAAAGTAATAACTCTTCCACTGCAAAAATTAGTCCGGATAA
>NZ_FITM01000152.1 GCF_900047545.1 Candidatus Synechococcus spongiarum | reverse complement strand
CTAGTTCTCTTAATGTGTTTGTGACTAATCTGGCCTTATCTTTAGGATGGCTTTTAGCTGTTGGGGGAAGTGATAAAGAAGCCAACAAGAGAGAACCAGAAGCCAGGAGAGGAACCAGGGGAAGCGCTTTCATTGGAAAGAGAAGTGTAAAAAGCCTCCTAAGGGTATCATACGCCTTTCTCAAAGGTGGGAAGCCTGCCAGCGTCGCAGGGGGGAATGGACCCAAAGCCTCGGCAGCACCATGAGCGACCTCAAGTTCCTAGGCTACCTGCACGCAACGGCCCAGATGGGCACCAGCACGATGCCCCGAGGAGTCACCAGGTCCCCCATGCAAGCCATCTCCACCGCCTATGAGACAGCGGAGACCAGTGTGCTGCGCACGCCGCCGCCAGACCTGCCTTCCCTGCTGCTGCGGGAGCGCATCATTTACCTGGGCCTGCCTCTCTTTTCCGACGACCAGGTGAAGCAGCAATTGGGTGTGGACGTGACCGAACTGATCATTGCCCAGTTGCTCTACCTGGAGTTCGATAACCCCGACAAGCCCATTTTCTTCTACATCAACTCCACGGGCACAAGCTGGTACTCGGGCGAGGCCATTGGATTCGAGACAGAGGCCTTTGCCGTTTGCGACACCCTCCGCTACGTGAGGCCACCGGTCCACACCATCTGCATCGGCCAGGCCATGGGCACGGCCGCCATGATTCTTTCTGCTGGCGCCAAGGGGTATCGGGCCGCCTTGCCCCATGCCTCCATCGTGCTCCACCAGCCGCGCAGCGGCGCCCGTGGCCAGGCCAGTGACATCCGGATTCGCGCCCAGGAAGTGCTGCACAACAAGCGCACCATGCTGACAATTCTGGCCACCAACACCGGTCACACCGTGGAGGAGTTGGCCCGGGATTCCGACCGCATGACCTACATGACCGCAGAGGATGCCAAGGAGTACGGCCTGATTGACCGGGTGCTCGCCAGCAGAAAGGAGCTGCCCGCCCCACCACCGCCAACACCCTGACCGCAACCCGCCTCCCCTCTCACCACAATCCTGTCCCATGCCCCTCGGAAACCCCAGCGTCCCCTACCGCCTGCCCGGCAGCCAGTTTGAGCGCTGGGTCGACATCTACACCCGCCTTGGGGTGGAGCGGATTTTGTTTCTGGGCTCCCAGGTCACTGATGGGGTGGCCAACGCCCTGGTGGCCAACATGCTGTACCTGGACTCGGACAACACCAAGCCCATCTACCTCTACATCAACTCCCCCGGTGGTTCTGTCACGGCCGGCATGGCCATCTACGACACCATCCGCTACGTGAGATCCGACGTGGTCACCATCTGCGTGGGCCAGGCCGCCAGCATGGGGGCGTTCTTGCTGGCCGCCGGTACGAAGGGCAAGCGTTCAGCGCTGCCCCACAGCCGCATCATGATCCACCAGCCCAGCGGTGGCACACAGGGGCAGGCCAGTGACATTGCCAGGGAGGCCAAGGAGATCCTCCGTAACCGGGATTGTCTCAATCGGGAGTTAGCGGCCATGTGCAACCAGACGGTGGAGAAGGTGGCCAAGGACTCCGACCGGGACTTCTTCATGGGGGCTGAAGACGCCAAAGCCTATGGTCTGATTGACCGGGTCATCGCCCACCCCGATGGGGCATAGGGGCTGGCCTGGTTATGGATCCTTGACAGCGGTACCCCAGCTAATGGCGCGCCATGGTCAAGGCTGCTAGAGGGAAGAGCACTGAATGATCTTCTCTTGGATCTCAAAACCGCCTTTGCCGCCGTTGGCCATTGCGCCGTGTGGTCCGATCTGGACGTGAGCGACGTGGAGAGGAACGCCTTCTTTGAGGAACTCAGCGCTCGCCACCCCTACAACACCATGGGGGAGGCGGAGTGGACAGCCCTCACGGATCAGTTATGGGACCGGCACCGCAAGGACGGGCGAGAGGCCATGTTGGCGGAAGCGACAACGGCCTTGAGCCCTGGTCAGCAGCTCACCGCCTTTGCCGTGGCCTGCAAAATCGTCGCTAGTGACAATCAGGTCAACCACGACGAGATCAACTTTCTCATCCGTCTGGCCGAGATCAACGGTCTCAACATCCTGGAGAGCCGCACCATTCTCAGCGTGATGCAAATTCTCTGCCAGGATGCCTTGGCCTAGACTGCTTTAAGATCAGCAAGCCTCCACTGGGGTCTGGTTCCTTAATCGATGGCCAATCTTTTTTACGACAACGCTGCTGATCTCTCGATGCTGACCACAAGGACGGTGGCCGTCATCGGCTATGGCTCCCAGGGCCATGCCCATGCCCTCAACCTCAGGGACAGCGGCGTGAAGGTGATTGTGGGCCTTTACGAGGGGAGCCGCTCCGCCGCCAAGGCCCGGGCGGACGGCCTGGAGGTGGTGGCGGTGCAGGAGGCGGCAGCCCAGGCGGACTGGATCATGCTATTGCTGCCGGACGAATTGCAGAAGCAGGTCTACGAGGCATCCGTGGCCCCCCACCTGAGCGCGGGGAAGGTGCTCAGCTTTGCCCATGGCTTCAACATCTGCTTCCAACTTGTTGTGCCACCCCC
>NZ_FITM01000146.1 GCF_900047545.1 Candidatus Synechococcus spongiarum | reverse complement strand
AGTTCTCAGGCTCAAAATAGGCTCAATCTGACTCCCGCGCTGCTGTAAAAACCCAATTTCCCAGGCTTTCCCTAAGGGTTGGCCATAGCTTGTTTTAAGGTTGGCAATCGGGAACCGGCTGGGACCACTGGGTCAGGTCCACCGCCCGACCGGCCACCACCAGCCAATGGTTTCGGCAGTGCTGGGCCACGCGGCGGTTGAGGCGGGCCAGGCGCTCCCGGAAGCAGTAGCCGCTGGCCAGGGCGGGAACCACCCCCCAGGACACCTCGTCACTCACCAGGATGGTGAGACCCCGCTGGGGGGGGATGCAGGTCAGCAGCCGTTCAACCCGTGCTTGCCAGGCAGGCTCCTCCAATTCCAGCAGGGTGCTGACCCAACTGCCCAAGGCGTCCACCAGCCGCAGCGGTGCTGTCTCCGCAGCGGCCAGAGCTTCCGGCAAGGCGGCGCCACACTCCTGGGTCTGCCAGTTGGCTGGGCGGCGGCGGCGGTGCCGTTGGAGACGCTGCTGCCAATCAGCATCCGCCAACGTGGCATCGCCGGTGGCCACATACAGCACTGGCTGCCGAGAGGTGGACGTCCAAGTGGAGGCCAAATGCTCAGCCCAGCGGCTCTTGCCGCTGCCGCTGCCCCCCAGCACCAGCACCCCGCATCCGGCTGGGCCGTTGTCCGGTGATGGACCCAACGACATCTTGTCCATGTGATCCACTATCCCCCACCGTTCATGTTCCGCAGGGTGGCCACGGATGAGGGGGAGACACGGTTGAGATAGCGGAAAATCCAATACTTGAAGATTGTAGCCAGAATCACTGGAAACGTTGCCACAAATAAACCAATAAAATCTGAATTAGGTGATAACCCAAAATGCTCGGCTATATTCTGTAGTAAAACATTCCACCCCTCAGGACTATGATAACCGACAAATATATCCGTGAACAGGATAATCACAAAGGCCTTTGCACTATCGCTCAAGTCATAAACAATCTCGTCAAAAAAACTGCGCAGCACCCGTAGTTCTTCCCGGCACAGCAGGCAGACCACGACAAATCCCACAACGCCAAACCCATCCGACAGAAGATTCTTGATGGCGGTGGTGCTCTCCTGGGCGTTCTCTGCTTGTAGTTCATCGGCCCTTTTGCGCAAGCTGGATTGCATGTCCTCAATGGACGGCACTGCCTCCCCCCGCAGCAGGGCTTCAAATTCCAGTTCCTCCTTATAGATGCGCAATTTCTCCACAGCCCGCTCCTCCAGTTTCCCCCGGGTGTACATGATCACGGGAACAGACGGGGCAATGCGGTTCACCAGGGGACCCACCACCAGGGCGCGGCTGAACTGCTGAAACAACAGGGGCACCACCACCAGCAACAGTAGGATCCGCAGCGAGACCAGTGTGGAATCCCGTCGTCGCCGAAATCCCTCCACCGTGGCGGCTTCGCCACCGGGCACAAGACGATTCCGTATCCGGGAAAAGAACCCCAACAAACTGCGGGGCACTACCTCAGGCGCCTGGCTGAGGGCCGAATCACGACCGGCATTCCCGGATACCGGCTGATTGTAGGCGCCCACCACGTCCTCCACCAGTTGCAACTGCTGCAACTGATCCGGGGTGAAGGCGCCACGACAGGCCTGTAGCGCTGGCAGCTCCCGTTTACAGACGGCCATGGCCTGCCGAAACTGCCTGGCCACCATGGCCAGCCTGCCGCTGTTGAGGTCAGGCTCCTGGTCAAAGCGGGCCAAGTCCCCCTGGAAGTGCCGCAGCTCAATGGTCTGAATCCGCAGCGCCGCCGCCGCAGCCACCTCCAGCCGCCACAGGCGCGCCCCCCTGCCCTGGCCCACCGCCACACGTCCGAGCCAGCGATTCAAGGCCATGGCAATGCAGGGGGGCGCGTCAGCGGGAAAACACCCACCAGGTGAGCATGGGAATGACTGTCCCCAGGCCCAGCAACACCGCCACCCAGGTCAAGGCGTTGCTGGCGGCGGTCTCCTCATGGCTGGGCACGTTGGAGCGGGCAGCGGGCATGGCTACCTCCAGCACCGGCGGCCCGGGATCCTCCCCACCAGCTAAAACGGTGTCCAGCCGCTGGATGCCCCGCAACATGGTGAGACGATATCCTTCACCGCGGCGCAGTTGACCGGCCATGGTGTCCTCAGCAGTGCTGTCCAGCAGGACGTCAGGAAGGCGCTTGGCCAAGGCGGGGCTGGCCACCACGGCCACCTGGCCTGTCCTGGTTTCCACCAGCGCCACCAACCGATCCTGGTAGTCCTGCTGCTGCCAGCGCTCCAGCAGATCCGTTGCCACGGCGGTGGGGGTGCTGCCGTAGTCCACGCGCTCCAAGGTGACCAGGTTGGCCTCCACACCGTAGCTGCTCAGTTGGGACAGTTGACGGCTCAACTCCCCGGCGGCGGCCCGGCTGAACACCCCCGCTTCATCCACGACCCGCTCCTGCATCGGAGGAGCGGCCGGGAAGTCAGCGGCTGTCAGGGCCATGGCAGGGGGCGCTAGCGCCACCAGACCCAGCAGAAAGAGTCCCCAGAGCCATCCCATCACGATTCCATCACTCTACCCCGTCATCCTGCCGTCCCTGTGCTGGCGGGGTGGGGCTGCAGGGCGTCACGGTATAAAATGGTCAACACATGGGGGATGGTCTTGCGGTCAGCGGCATCAAGGTCCATGGCCCGGGCCAAGTCCTCCAGAAACGCCTCCTCCTCAGGGGTGGTGCGGTAATCGCTCCTCACTAGGTTGCAGGCCACAGCGAAGGCCGTCAGTTGCTGCTGGTGGTCGAGGGCGCCGGCGGCCTCCGTCAGCAGGTCCCCATGGCCGTCCTCGCGAATGCGCCGCAACAACTGGTCAAATAGGGTTCCCATGGCGCTTTCGTCCATATGGGTGTAGGGATAGCGGAACTCCAGTTCCCGTCGCAAGGCTCGGGCCTCCTCCCGGGTACAAACGCCGTCGGAGGCTACGGCGGCAAGGGCAATGGCGGCAAAGGCTGTGCCGGTCTCCATGGGAGTCGGGGTCGGTAGTCACATTTCAGCAGCGCCGGCCCCAGACTGTCATGGTGGACTCCCTTGGTGTCAGCAATCCGTGACTTGGGGCTGATGACCCATACGATAGAGTTGCAGAAGGACACAGAGGACTTCGAGTCAAGCCAGACATGGTGAACCGGATACGGGCAAGGAACATAGGCCCGGTTCGTGAAGCGGACATCCACTTTGGCGACCTGACGGTTTTCGTTGGGCCTCAGGCGACAGGAAAAAGCATCTTCCTGCAAATGCTCAAGCTCCTGGTCGATAAGGCCTCCATCCATGAGACGATGAGGTATTTCGGTGTGAGGCAAAACGTCGATGCGAGCGCTTTCTTCGATCTCTATTTCGGCGAAGGCATGGCCTCGATCTGGACAAAAGGGGAAAGCTGTCTTGTGCTTGACCAGGCGCAGAAGCAGAAAGAGACCGATCTGAAAGAGACCGATCTGACCGACTATGCCCGTGACCGTCTGGGGCGGAAAAAACCGGGCCGTGAAAAATTTCCCGAGAAAATGTTCTATATTCCAGTGCAGCGAGTCATGAGCCTTCGCGATGGAATGACCCACCCATTTAACGATTATCGGGCTGGTGACCCTTTTGTCCTTCGGAATTTCAGCAACAAGCTGCATTTGGTCTTACAGAATGAGATCGGCCTGGGCGGAAATGTCTTTCCGCGCCAGAATCGATTGTCGGCGGAGTTGCGTAAGCCCCTAGAAGAGCACATTTTCAACAAGTTCGCGCTGCGCACGGATACGTCTGCGCACCAGCGCCGCCTGGTCTTGAAGTCGAGTTCCGGCCGGCCGCTGCCCTATCTTGTCTGGTCAGCGGGACAGCGTGAATTCGTGCCGTTGTTGCTTGGTCTCTACTGGCTGCTGCCGTCGGCCAAGATATCATGTCGCGCGGCTTCAGTTGTGATCGAGGAACCAGAGATGGGACTGCATCCAAACGGCATCAGCGCCGTGCTCAACTTTGTTATGGAATTGCGATCACGGGGATATCGGGTTTATCTTTCTACCCATTCGCCCCATGTACTCGACATCGTCTGGGCACTGCGCTTTTTTCAGAAAAACAATGGTCAACAGAAGGATGTGTTGAAACTCCTGGGGCTCAGCTCGACTCCCAAGACGAGACAAATTGCCGCCGCTGTGCTCGAGAAGAAAAGCGAATTCAGGACGTACTATTTTGCGCGAGACAGTAAGGTTCATGATATTTCCCCCCTTGATCCCGGATCGGAGACCCTTGCCGAAGGCGGTTGGGGTGGCCTGACGGAGTTCTCTGGCAGAGTGGGTGACGTCGTCGCGGAAGTCGGCAACCGCAACGAGGGATCATGACCTTCGAGGAGGCCGTGAAGGCCGCGCAAGATCTGGTGAATGGCGCCTATTGTCCGGGCAAGCAGGCCATGGAGAAGAGGCACCGCAAGTTCGTAGCCTGCGCAGATTCCAAGCGGTTAACCGGGAGCATCAACCTCGACACCGCGCTCAGTAAGCACAGACCCGGCGACAATCGCTGGGATTACGGTCTCGGCTACAAACCGGCGAA